>NZ_JBEYXJ010000033.1:0-43332 GCF_040645015.1 Streptomyces sp. NPDC046881
CCGCCCGGCCCAGGCCCGAACCGCCCCGCCACCGCGCCGACAGCCCCGTGGGCCCGGTCAGACCCCGAGCCGCTCCACGACGATCACCTGGGCGCAGGTCCGCGACCCCAGCGCGGACAGGCCGGACGAGACCAGACGGCCCGCCCAGCCCGGGCCCGAACCGCCCCGTCACCGCGCCGACAGCCCCCGTGGGCTCGGTCAGACCCCGAGCCACTCCACGACGATCATCTGGGCGCCGGTCCGCGGCCGGAGGGCGGACAGGCCGGACGAAACCGGGCGACCCCGCCCGGCCCGGGCCCGAACCGCCCCGCCACCGCGCCGACAGCCCCGTGGGCCCGGTCAGACCCCGAGCCGCTCCACGACGATCACCTGGGCGCCGGTCCGCGGCGCAGGGCCGGACGGACCGGGCACCCCCCGTCGAGGGCCGCCGGCCCGGTGCTGAGGCGCGTGACGATCACCGCGGTGCCGGTCCGTGGGTCACGCCCGTAGCCACTCCGTGACGATCACCTCCGCGCCGGTCCGCAGTCGCAGGGCGAAGGGGCCGGACGGCGGGGTGGTGCTGGTGAACCGGCCGAGGGGGTCCGCGGTGAGCGGGGCGCGGGTGGTCTGCGGGCCGCCGAGGACCTCGATCCGGGCCGGCTGCGGCGGCAGCACCTGACCGATCAGGCCGTCCTCGGTGACCTCCACGTCGACGGTCACCTCGCCCGCGCGGAACGTCAGCATCCGCGGCGCGTCCGGGACGCCCCTGACCGGCAGCGCGTCCACGAGCGAGTCGAAGGACAGCTCGGCGAGCCGGGCGTCCAGGTCGTGCAGCGCGAACGCGTCCAGGGCCGCCTGCACCAGCTCGGCCGGGACCGGGTCCAGCACGGCGGCCGCCTGGCGCAGCTCCTCCTCCAGCAGCCCGTCCGCGAACTCCTCCGGCCCCTCGGGCCTGCCGTCGTCGCCCTTCACACCGCACCCCGTGCGTTCATCCGGGCCCGCAGCCGGCGCAGGCAGCGCTGGCGCAGCGGACCGATACTGCCGACCGCGATACCGAGCGCGGCCGAGATCTCCCCGTAGCTGGGCGGCGGCGAGGCCATCAGCACGCGCAGCAGCTGCCGGCAGCGCTCGCCCAGTCCGTCCAGCTCCTGCCAGAGCCGGCGGACCCGCTCGGCCCGGTCCGCCGCCTCCTCCGAGTCGATCAGCGACTCCTCGGGCGTCCGCTCCTCGCTGGCCCGGTCGAGCACCCGCGGATCGTCGGTCAGGGTCAGCCGGGCGAGCCCCTTGAGCACCTTCAGGCACTCGTGCCGGGCCGTACTGGCCAGCCAGGCACCGGCCTTGTCGGGTTCCCGTATACGGCCCAGGTACTGGGCGAAGCGGAACCACGTGGTCTGGAAGACCTCGTGTCCGTCGGCGTCCGACAGCCGGTGCGCGCGCACCACCGACCACACCAGCGGACTCATCCCCTCCACCAGCGCCTTCCAGGCCGCGGCGTCCCCGTCGACGGCAGACTGGACCAACGCGCCGACCTCTGCTCGGTCCACGGCTCCACCCCTTGTGTGCGGCCTGTCATCGTACGCCGCGGAGCGGAGCGTTCCGGACCTCATGCGGGCACGGCCGGGACCGCGAACGGGACGGGGCGCCAGGTGGGCGGCCGGAGCGCCGGCACGTGCGCCCCGCGCACCTCCGCCCGTTCGGTGGTGGCCGCCAGCAGCCCCGCGCCGGCCGCCCGCGGGTCGCGCTCCCGGTACGCCGACATCCGGGCGGCGACGAGCCCCGCGGCCACCGGTGCGGCGAAGGAGGTGCCGCTCCACTGCGCGAGACCGTCGAACATCACCTGGTCCGGCTTGCCGCCGGTGCTCTCCCGGCCCTCGCTCAGCACACCGGTGTGGCGCGGGTACCGGCAGGTGCACGGGTAGTCGGCGCCGAACCGGCAGGTGTCGTAGGTGGAGTGCTGGTAGACGTACGGCACGGGCGTGGTGAAGCCGGTGAGGGCGCTGGTGAGGCGCTCGCCCGGGGCGTGGACGCGCACCCACGGCCCGTGGTTGGTGAAGCAGGCCCCGGCCTCGCCGTCCGCGCGCAGGGCACCGACCGACAGCACGCAGTCGGCGTACTCGGGCAGGGCGGCGTAGGCGGCGGGCCAGAACGGGGTGTCGCTGCCGTTGTTGCCGGCGGCGGCCACCAGCAGCGTGCGCCGGTCGCGCAGTTCCCGCATGAACCCGTCCAGACCGATCAGTCCGTCGGTGTCGGCGCTCGGGGTGCCCGCGGAGAGGCTGATGATGTCCGGCCAGCCGTCCCGGTCGACGGCCTCGAAGAGCAGCGCGCCGAACTCGGACTCCAGCACGGCACCGGCGTCGTTGAGGGTGCCCCGCACGGTGATGTCGGTGTTGGGCGCGACGGCCGCGAGGATCCCGGCGATGAACGTGCCGTGGCCGACGTACTGGTGGAGCACGCCGTCGCCGTCGGTCTCGGTCAGCTGGGCGTCGCCCGTGGTGTGGGCGAGCAGCGGGTAGGAGCGGTGGTCGTGCACCAGACCGGTGTCGACCACCAGCACGCCGACCGCGGTGGCCGGGTCGTAACCGGCCTCGGCCACGCCCGGGTTGGCGGGCTCGGTGCGCGGGACGGGCACCGGCTCGTCGCCGGGGCAGGCGTTGACCGCGATGTGCACCACGTGGTTGCGGCCGGCCAGCCGGCGGCCCTGCCGGGCCTCGGCCTCCCGCACGGCGCGCAGCGCGTGCGGCACGGTGTCCTCGCCCCCGGCCGGGTCGCCGACCCGGATCCGGGTGACGCCGGTACGGCCGGCCTGCGGGCCGACGCGGCGCACGTGGTCGGGGACGAGCCCCTGGGTGTCGGTGAAGTGGGTGCGCACGGCGTCCTCGACGAACCGGGCCTCCTCGCCGTCCCGGACCAGGACGACGCCCTTCTCGTACAGGAATCCGGCCGAGTCGTCCGGCCCCATGGTCAGGGGTACGTCCGGCAGCGAGCGCTGGATGTGCTCGAACTGCTCGTGGAAACGGTGTGGTGCCATGTGGTGTCCTCCCCCTCAAGACGGTGTCCGACAGTGAGAGTCGTGGGGTCACCGTCTGATACAGCAGGCCACTACCATGCGAGACGTGACAGCGGGAAGCGAGTCGGTTCTCGAACTGCTGCCCTTGGTGTTCGCCGATCCCGGCGAGGCCCGGGCACGCGCCGAACACGTGCTGCGCGCCGCTCCGTCGCCGGTCCACGCCAGCGTCGCCCACCAGGTCCTCGGCATCTGGCAGCGGGACTTCGGCGACCTGCGGATCGCGCTGCGGCACCTGCGGCGGGCCCGGGACCTGGCCGCGCGCGCCGAGTCGGCGGACCGCGAGGCCGATGTGCTGGCCACGCTGGGGGTCGCACTGGTGCACGCGGGGCGCACACGGCAGGGGCTCGCGTCCTTCGAGCGGGGGGTCGCCCGGGGCAGCGGTCACACCCGGGCCCGGGTGCTGTACCGGCGGGCCTACGTGTGGTGGGTGCTGGGACGTCACCGGGAGGCCCTGGAGGACGTACGGCGGGCCCTGCCCGTCCTGCGGCAGGTCGCCGACGACATCTGGACGGCGCGGGCGCTGACCCTGCGGGCCACCGTGCATCTGGCGCTGGGCGCGGTGGACCGGGCCGTCGCGGACTTCACGGCGGCGGAACGGCTGTGGGACACCACCGGCCAGGAGCACGACAAGGCGGACGCGGTGGAGAGCCGGGGGCTGGCCGCGTTCCGGTCCGGGGACATCCCGGCGGCGCTACGGCTGCTGGACGAGGCCGAGGAGCGCTACGCCAAGCTGGGCACGCCCACGTACAACCTGTCGATCCGGCGCTGCGAGGTGCTGATGGCGGCGGGACTCGCCCCGGAGGCGCTGGCCGAGGCGGACGCGGCGATCGCGCTGCTGGACCGGATCGGCGGCCAGTCCACCCGCAAGGCCGAGCTGCTGCTCGCCGCCTCGTGGGCCGCCCGGTCGGCGGGGGACGCGCACACCGCGATAGCCCGCGCCGCCGTCGCCGTACGGCTGTTCGCGGCGCAGCGCCGGACCTGGTGGGAGACGCACGCCCGGCTGGTGCTGCTGGAGGCGCGGGTGGCGGCCGGGCGGCGGTCGGGGCGGATGGTCGCGGACGCGGCGGCGGTCGCCGAGCGGCTGGCCTCCTTCGGTTCGCCCGCCGCACCGGAGGCGTCGCTGCTCGCGGGCCGGATCGCGCTGGCGCTGGGCTGGACGGCGGACGCGGAACGGCACCTGGCGGTGGCCGCGCGCAGCCGGCACGGCGGGCCGCCCACGGCCCGGATGACGGGCTGGGTGGCACAGGCGCTGCGGGCGCGGGCGGCCGGTTCCCGGCGCGGGGTGCTGGAGGCGTGCCGGCGCGGTCTGGACGTGCTGGACGACCACCGGATGACGCTGGGCGCCTCGGAGCTGCGTGCCCACGCGACCGCGCAGGGTGCCGAACTGGCCGCGCTGGCGCAGGAGGTGAGTCTCGCGCAGGGCGGTCCGCGCCGCCTGCTGGGGTGGAGCGAGCGGTGGCGGGCGACCGTGCTGTCGGCGCCGCCGGCCCGGCCGCCCGACGATCCGGCGCTGCTGAGCGGGCTGACCGCCTACCGGGAGATCGCGGCCCGCGCGGAGGCCGCCCGGATGGGGGGCCGCCCGGTGCCGGCGCTGGAGCGCGAGCAGCGGCGCCTGGAACGGGAGGTCCGCTCGCGCACCCGGCACATGGGCGGGGCCGCGGCCGACGCGGGCGACCGGCTCGACGTGGGCCGGCTGCTGGACCGGCTCGGCGACGGGCGGCTGGTGGAGCTGGCCGTGGTGGACGGCCGGGTGCACGTCCTGCTGTGCGGACAGGGCAGGGTGCGGCGGTTCGCGGGTGGTTCGCTGGCGGAGGCGGCGGCCGAGGCCGAGCACGTGCAGGCGGGGCTGCGCCGGCTCGCGCACCCCGGGGCCGAGGCCCGGCTGCCGCTCGTGGAGGCCGCCGGCCGGCGTCTGCAGGAGCTGCTGCTGGCCGGGGCGGTGCCGCATCTCGGTTCCGGCCCGGTGGTGATCGTGCCGCCGGGCGCGCTGCACCGGGTGCCGTGGGCGCTGCTGCCCGCGCTGCGGGAGCGGGTGCTGAGCGTGTCGCCGTCGGCGGGCAGCTGGCTGCGCGCCCGGGAGACGGCGCCGCCGCCGGACGGCGGCCGGCCGGTACTGGTGCGCGGCCCCGGCCTGGCGACGGGCGGCGCGGAGGTGTCCGAACTGGCGGACCGGTACGGCGCGGCGACCCTCCTGGAGGGCGAGGCCACGCAGGTGCCGCGGGTGCTGGCGGAACTCGACGGCGCGTGCCTCGCCCACCTCGCGGCGCACGGCACGTTCCGCGCCGACAGCCCGCTGTTCTCCGCCCTCCGGATGGCCGACGGCCCGCTGATCGTCCACGACTTCGAGCGCCTGGCCCGCAGCCCGTACCGGATCATCCTCTCCAGCTGTGACACCGCCCGCCTCGCCTCGGTCGGCGCCGACGAACTCCTCGGCCTGGTCACGGCGTTGCTGCCGCTGGGCACGGCCGGGGTGGTGGCGAGCAGCGCTCCGGTCAACGACGCGGCGGTGGTGCCGCTGATGCTGTCGCTGCACAAGGGCCTCGGGGCGGGTCTCTCGCTGGCCGAGGCCCTGCGCGACGCCCGCGCGGCCCTGCCCGGCGACGCGGTCCACCAGGCGACGGGCTGGGCGTTCGCGGCGTTCGGCGCGGCGTAAGAGAACACGCGCACCACCACGAGCCGCCCCCCACGCCCCCCTATGCCGTCTCCGGCACCTCCACCAGCCAGGGCAACGCGTCCCGGTCCCCCGTGCCGAGCCGGGTGTACGCGCTGTACAGGTGGTTGCCCACCGTCCGTACGGACAGCGTCAGCCGCTCGGCGATCTCGCGGTTGCTCAGTCCCGCCGCGGCCAGCGTGACGATCTGCCGCTGCCGCGCGGTGAGTTCGCCGAGGACCAGCCCGGCCAGCGCGGGCGTACGCGCCCCCTGGCAGCGCCGGGCCAGGGCGACGGCCCGGGTACGGGACAGCCGCGCGGCCCGCGGGTCCCGGTGCACCCGTACGGCCTGCGCGTGGGCCTCGGCCGCGTACAGCAGGAAGCCCCGCTCGGCCAGCGCCTGCGCGGCCCGGTCCAGCGCGGCCCCGTCCCTGCGCGCGAGCGCGTCCGCGTGGCGGGCGAACACGCTCCCGGCCGGCAGCCGCGCGACCGCCGGCCCGGGCTCGCCGAGGCGTACGGCGTCGTAGAGCGCGTGGACGCCGTCCGGGTCGGTCACCTCACCCAACTCTCCTTCAGCGAGCGCGAGTTCCGTCAGGCATCCGCTGTCCGACGCCGACTCCCGCAGCCCTTCCCGGGCCCAGGCCGCCGCCTCCCGCAGTTCGCCCCGCAGCCGGGCGTACCGGGCGCGGACGGCGGCGTACCCGGCGGGCAGCGGGCCGCCCTCCGCCAGCAGCCACTCCCCCACCGGCGTCGGCACGGGCCGGACGTCGAGCCGTTCCATCCGCCGGACCAGCGTGCGCTGTTCGGCGGCCAGCGCGGGACCGTGGGCGAAGGGCGTACGGCCGAGCCGCCGGGACCGCAGCCGGCCGGCCGAGGCGCGCAGGGCGGGGCCGTGCAGGGGGTGGGCGAGGGTGACGGCGCCGTGTTCGCCGACGTCGATCAGGCCGTCCGCCTCCAGGTGTTCGAGGGCGGTCAGGTCCAGCTCGTCCGCCGGCAGCGGCAGGGGTTCGGCGAACGCGAGGCGCTCCAGGACGTCGCGTTCGCCGGGCCCGGACCGCTCCAGGGCGGGGGCGAGCCGCTCACGGACGGCCGGGGTGACCGGCAGGGCGCCCCGCCAGGCCCGCTCGCCGGTGCCCGCGACGGGCGTCAGCCGGCCGGACCCGGCGAGCGCGGTCACCAGGTCGCGCAGCAGCCGCAGGTCGCCCCGGCAGGCCTGGTGCAGCCGGCGCACGGTGAGCGGTTCCAGCCCGGCGCCGGCCAGCAGCTGGGCGGTGTCCTCGCGGGACAGCGGGTCGAGGGGCAGCCGGGGCAGCAGTTCCCCGGTCCACAGCCGGGAGACCGCCGCGGGCGCGGGCGGGCCGTCCGCCGCGGCCACGACCAGGCGGGTGCGGCCCTGCACGGCCAGCTGGTGGACCAGGGCGGCGGAGGTCTCGTCCAGCAGCTGGGCGTCGTCCACGACGAGGAGACGTACGCCGGACAGATCGCGGACCGCGCGGTGCAGCGAGACGGTGTCGGGGAGCAGGTGCGCGAACGCCGCGAGGGGCAGGTCCCGGGCCTCGGGCGTGCTGGTCACCCGGGCGTGGTCCGTGCCCCGGACGGCCTCCGTGATCAGCCGGGTCTTGCCGCGGCCCGCCGGGCCGGTCACCACGATGCCGGGCCGGCCGGCGGTCAGCGCACCGCGCACCAGCTCCAGTTCGTCCGCCCGGCCGGTGAACGGCCAGGGCAGCTCCAGGGTCTTGGCGTCCTGTTCGTAGGTCCTCACATCATCCAGAGCGCGCGTACTCAGGTTTGATACAGGGCGACTTGAGTAGCCCCCGACTCAGGCGTCCGGGCGGGGCGGGCGGCACGCTGGCCGCATGACCCGACGCCTCTGCTCGCTTCCGCGGCAGCCGGCCCCGGCGTTCGCCCCGGGGCTGACGGCCGAGCGGCTGGGCGCGCTGCTCGCCGGGCGGCGGATGTGGGTCGACGGCAC
This sequence comes from Streptomyces sp. NPDC046881, assembly GCF_040645015.1. Classification (NCBI taxonomy): domain Bacteria; kingdom Bacillati; phylum Actinomycetota; class Actinomycetes; order Kitasatosporales; family Streptomycetaceae; genus Streptomyces; species Streptomyces sp. NPDC046881. The sequence continues at coordinate 7,669 of NZ_JBEYXJ010000033.1, forward strand.
GGTCCTGCACTACTGCTTCCTGGACGCCCGCACCGACGCCTCGGTCATCCCGGTCCCCGGGACCGGGGAGCTGCGCCGGGTGCCGTGGGCGGGCGGCGAGGAGCAGCGGGACGTGGTCCGCTCGTGCTTCGGCGAGTGGCGGGACCTCGGCATCGGCGTCGACTTCGCCGAGGTCGGCGACCGCTGCGAGGCGGAGCTGCGGATCGGGTTCCAGGCCGGTGCCGGGTCCTGGTCGGCGGTGGGCCGGGACGCGCTGTCGGTGGGCCGGGGCGAGCGCACCATGAACCTCGGCTGGGACGTGACCGCGCCCGGGGAGCGCGGGACCGTCCTGCACCAGATCGGGCACGCGCTCGGCATGGTGCACGAGCACCAGAGTCCGTTCGCCGGGCTGCACTGGGACGACGAGGCCGTGTACGCCGAGCTGGCGGGCCCGCCGAACTTCTTCAGCCGGGAGACGGCGTACCGGAACGTGCTGGGCCAGCTGGACGCCTGCGAGGCGGGCGGCTCGGTGTGGGACCCGCAGTCGGTGATGACCCTGCCGATCGGGCCGGGGCTGGTGCTGGAGCCGGAGCAGTACCGCGGGGGGCTGCGTCCGCCCGGCACGCCGTCCCCGGCGGACAAGGAGTTCGTGCTGCGCTGGTACCCGCCCACCGGTCCCACCGGGCCGGCCGCGCTGGTGCCGTTCCGGTCGGCGCCGCTCGGTCTCGGGCCGGGCGGGCAGGCCGATTTCACCGTCGAGCCGCCGGAGACCCGCGAGTACACCGTGGGCACCTTCGGCGACGCCGACACCGTACTGGTGGTCTTCGAGGAGCGCGACGGGGAACCGCGCTTCCTCGCGGGCCACGACGACGGCGGCACACCGGAGAACGCCGCCGTCCGCGTCCGGCTCGTCAAGGGCCGCCGCTACGTCGTCCGGGTCCGCCTGTACTCCACGTGGGGGTCGGGGGAGACGGCGGTCATGTGCTGGTGACGGCACACGGACGACGGCGGGCCACGGGCCGGCGCCGGGGGAACGGGCATGGACGTCACCCACGGGGGAGGTGACGTCCATGCCCGCACCGGTGTGTCAACCGCCCGCCTCCAGGGGGCGGTCCGGGCCCGCGGAGCACTCCTCCAGCGCTGATCAGTCAGCGGTGCGCAGCGGCTCCACCCCGATGACCTTGCGGTACACGCGGGCGCCGTCGCCGTAGTCGTCGACGGCGTAGTGCCAGGTGGCCTGGTTGTCCCAGAGGACGAAGTCACCGGGGCGCCAGCCGAAGCGGATCGTGTAGTCGGGCGAGGAGGCGTGCCGCAGCAGGTGGTCGAGCAGGGCACGGCCCTCCTGCGGGGTGACGCCGGTGAGCCCGAGGGCGGAGGAGCTGAGGAAGAGCCCCTTGCGCCCGGTGAGCGGGTGCGCCAGGACGACGGGGTGCTCGACGGTCGTCTCGCCGATCCCGGTCTTCCTGCTGCCCTGCGCGTAGTTCTCCGGGTTGCCGTCGTAGACCGCGCCGACGCCGGCCAGCAGCGCCTTGAACGGCTCGGACAGGTCGTCGTAGGCGGCCTGCAGGTCCGCCCACAGGGTGTGCCCGCCCAGGTCGGGCACCTCGTCGTAGGTGAGCGACTCGATGGCGAAGGCCGGGCTGCGCCACAGGCCGCCGATGTGCCAGGTGCTGGCCTTGCCGGTCTGCCGCACGTTGTACGGGTAGACCAGCGCGTGGTCGGGGTGCCGTACGGCGGTGGGGTGGTCGAAGGGTTCGGCGAACAGCCGTACGGCCTCCACGTGCTGTCCGGGCGTCAGGTGCTGGTCGCGGAAGACCAGCACCTTGTGCTCGCGGAAGGCCCGGCGCAGTGCGCCGGCGGTGGCCTCGTCGACCGGGCGGGTCAGGTCGACACCGGTCACCTCGGCGCCGAAGCGCGGCCCGGCCGGGTGGAGGGCGAGGTGCGTCTCATGGCTCGTGACAGTGGTCATGCCCATCTCCTTGGGAAACGCCGTGCGGACGGAACACCCCGGGAGGGCATGCAAGGAGGAGCGGGCGGCTCGGAACTCCCAGCGGGTCCGGGGTGACGGGGAGAAGTCAGGCGTGGCGACAGACGGACGCGGCGGTACGCGCCGGATCCGGGTGCAGTCTGCGGAACAACGCCGGGGTGGTCACCCCACCACGGTAGGCAGGCGCCCCGGCCCGGGGCCAGCCTCCACCGTTGCACTCGCGTGAACATTCGCGCGCGTCCCGGCCGCCCGCGCTCTCCCGGGGCACGATGACGGCATGCTCATCGTCCTCGGAGGCCTCCCCGCCACGGGCAAGACGACGCTCGCGCGTCTGCTCGCGGCCCGTACGGGCGCGGTCCACCTGCGGGTCGACACGATCGAGCAGGCCCTGGTCCGCGCCGGGGTGGCCGGGCATCCGGTGGGGCCGGCCGGGTACGTCGTCGGCTACGCCCTGGCCGAGGAGCAGCTGCGGCAGGGCCTGAGGGTGATCGCCGAGTCGGTGAACCCGCTGGCCGTCACCCGTGACGCCTGGCGCGGCACCGCCGTTCGGGCCGGCGTGCCCGTGGTGGAGGCGGAGGTGGTCTGCTCGGACCGGGCGGAGCACCGGCGCCGTGTGCGCACCCGGACGGTGGACGTGCCCGGGCTGCCGCTGCCCGGGTGGGCGGAGGTGACCGGCCGGCGGTACGAGCCGTGGAACCGTGCGCACGTCGTCGTCGACACCGCGGGCCGGCCCCCCGAGGAGGCGCTGGCCCCGCTGCTGGCGGCGCTGGCACCGGCGGCGGACCTCCGGGCCCGTCGCCGCGACGGATGAGGGGGACCGCTCCTCATCCCCTCCGCGAGGGCTCCTGGCGGGGCAGGACCGGGGCCCAGGGGAAGGGTGGGTCCGGGATGTGCCGGCGCAGCACCGGCGCGACCGCCGACTGGAACAGCTCCAGCGAGTCCCGGTGCCGGGCGGCGGGCAGGCCGCCGGCGTCCGCCGCCACGTGCAGCACGGTGTGCCCGAACTGCTCGTGGTAGCGGTGCACCTTGTCGACGACCTGCTCGGGGCTGCCGATCAGGGCCGAGCTGCGCGCCACGAAGTCCTCCAGGGTCTCGAAGACCACGGGCAGGCCCGCCGATCTCTGGTGGGCCAGGTTGCTCTCGAAGACCGGGCGGTACGCCTCCAGCGCCTCCTGGGAGGTGCGGGCCACGCACAGTCCGGCCGAGCCCGCGCCCACCGCGAGGTCCGCCGGGTCGTGGCCGTAGTGCTCCCAGCGTTCCCGGTAGTGGCGGATCAGCCCGGCGTACGGCTCGATCGGGTGGGTGACGTTCGCCGAGAACAGCGGGTCGCCGTAGCGGGCGGCGAGGTCGACGGACTCCTTGCTGGTGGCGCTGCCGTGCCAGACACGGACCGGCTGCTGGTACGGCCGCGGCCACACCTCGGCGTCCCTCAGCGGCGGCCGGAAGCGGGTGTCCGCGGTCACCCGGTCCTGCCGCCACAGCCGCCGGAACACCTCGTAGCTCTCCGCGTTGCGGTCCCACTGGTCCTCGGGGGTGACGTGGAACAGCTCGCGCTGGGCGGATCCGTTGCCCTTGCCGATGATCAGGTCGAGCCGGCCGTCGGAGAGGTGGTCCAGGGTGGCGTAGTCCTCGTAGGCCCGGACCGGGTCGAGCAGGCTGAGCGTGGTGACGGCGGTGAAGAGGCGGATGCGGCGGGTGAGCGCGGCGACATGGCCGAGTACCACCGTCGGCGCGGAGGAGAGGAACGGCCGCTCGTGCCGCTCCCCCACGCCGAACCCGTCGAAGCCCAGTTCCTCCGCCAGCACCGCGTTGTCCAGGACCTCGCGGAACCGGTCGTGCGCCGGCTTCGGGACACCGGTGAACGGGTCCGGCCGGTGCACGATCAGCGTGATCGCGAGGAACCTCACGAAGCGGCCCGGTCGGCCGCGCCGGCCTCGTCGGGGTGGGCGAGGCCGAGGTGGTCGCGCAGGGTGGTGCCCTCGTAGTCGGCGCGGAAGACGCCCTGCTCCTGCAGGAGCGGGACCACCTTGTCGGCGAACGGGTCGAGTCCGCCGGGGGTGATGTGCGGGACGAGGATGAAGCCGTCGGAGGCGTCGGCCTGCACGAAGTCGTTGATGGTCTGCGCGACGGTGGCCGGGGAGCCGATGAACGTCTGCCGGTTGCCGGTGTTGATGACCAGGTCGCGGATGGACCACTTGTTGGCCTCGGCGAGCTGCCGCCACTCGCGGGCGATGGCGACCGGGTCCCGGTACATCCGCACCTGGGCGCGGCCCCGCGAGATGTGCTCCTCGGCGACCACCGGGTCGACGTCGGGCAGCGGGCCCTCCGGGTCGTACGCCGACAGGTCACGGTTCCAGACGAACTCCAGGTGCTTGATGGCGGTGGCGCCGCTGACCTGCTGCCGGCGGACCTCCCGGGCCAGTTCGGCGGCCTCCTGGTCGGTGTCGCCGAGGACGAAGGTGGCGGCGGGCAGGATGAGCAGCTGGTCGGGGCGGCGGCCGTACGCGGCGAGACGGGACTTGACGTCCTTGTAGAAGGCCTGGCCCTCCTTCAGCGTGGAGTACCGGCTGAAGATGGCGTCGGCGCTGGAGGCGGCGAACTCGCGGCCCTCCTCCGAGTCGCCGGCCTGGAAGACGACCGGCCGGCCCTGCGGGGAGCGCGGGACGTTGAACCGGCCGTGGATGTCGAAGTGCTGCCCCCGGTGCACGAAGGCGCCGGCCCGGGCGTCCCGGAGGAAGGTGCCGGTGGCCTGGTCGGCGAGGATCTCGTCGCCGTGCCAGGAGTCGAACAGCTCGTGGGCGGTGGCGAGGAACTCCTTGGCGCGGGAGTAGCGCTCCTCCTGCGGCAGGAAGCCGCCGCGCCGGAAGTTCTCGCCGGTGAAGGCGTCCCAGGAGGTGACCACGTTCCACGCGGACCGGCCGCCGGAGAGGTGGTCGAGGCTGGCGAACTGGCGGGCCACCTCGTACGGTTCGTTGAAGGTGGAGTTGATGGTGCCGGTCAGGCCGAGCCGGTCGGTGACGGCGGCCAGCGCGGCCAGCACCGTGAAGGTGTCGGGGCGGCCGACCACGTCGAGGTCGTAGATCTGCCCGCCCTGTTCGCGCAGCCGCAGTCCCTCGGCGAGGAACAGGAAGTCGAACTTGGCGCGTTCGGCGGTCCGCGCGAAGTGGGCGAAGGAGCTGAACTCGATGTGGCTGCCGGCGGCCGGGTCGCTCCACACGGTGGTGTTGTTGACCCCGGGGAAGTGGGCGGCCAGGTGGATCTGCTTCAGCGGCTTGCTCATGGCGTACGGTCGTCCTCTCCGGCGTTCAGGCTGCTGCGTAGCGGTTGGCGGGGCGGGCGAGGCCGAGGAGGCCGCGCAGGGTGCCGGCCTCGTAGGCGTCCCGGAAGCGGTGGCGGCGCTGCAGCTCGGGCACCAGGTCCCGGGTGATCCGGGGCAGGTCGTGGCCGGCGACCGCGGGCCGCAGCCGGAAGCCGGTCAGCCCGCCTTCCGCCAACTCCTCCAGCAGGTCGGCCAGTTCCACGGCCGTGCCGGTGAAGATCCGGGCGTCGCTGGTGTACGGCTCCCCCGCGAGCGTGTCGAGACGGTCGCGGCGGCCCTCCGCCTCGGCCCGGCTGTCGTCCAGGAGGACGACGAGGTCGCCGAAGACGTGCACGGTGTCGTCGGCGCGGCCCGCCGCCTCCTGCTCGGCGCGGATCTCGGCGACGATCGCCCGGGCCTCGTCCGTGTCCCGGGGGGTGACGTAGCCGACGTCGGCCTGGCGGGCCACCAGCCGGTACGGGACCGTCTGGTGGGCGAGCGCGGTGACGAGCGGCTGGCCCTGCGGCGGGCGCGGCGTGATGGAGGGGCCCTTGACGCTGAAGAAGCGGCCCTCGAAGTCGATGTAGTGCAGCTTGTCCCGGTCGATGAAGCGGCCGGTCGCCGCGTCCCGGATCTCGGCGTCGTCCTCCCAGCTGTCCCAGAGCCGGCGGACCACCTCCGCGTAGTCGGCGGCCTCGTCGAACAGTTCGGTGATCAGCTCCCGCGCCTCGGGGGCGTCGAAGCCGTCGATCCGGGGGATGGTGCGCCGGCCGAAGTGCGCGGCCTCGTCCGGGCGGAAGGTGGTCCGCACGCGCAGGCCCGCGCGTCCGGTGCTGACGTAGTCGAGGGTGGCGATCGCCTTGGAGATGTGGAACGGCTCGGTGTGCGTGGCCACCACGGTCGGGACCAGGCCTATGTGCCGGGTGAGCGGGGCGACGCGGGAGGCGATGAGGACCGCGTCGAGCCGGCCGCGGACCTGGTCGGTGCGCTCGTCGGGCGCGAGGAGCCGGGAGGACTGCGGGCCGAGGTCGTCCTCCAGGGTGACGAAGTCGAGCAGGCCGCGTTCGGCCTCGGTGATCAGGTCGGCCCAGTAGCCGGCGGTGAACAGGTCCCGGGGGCGGGCGACCGGCTCGCGCCAGGACGCGGGGTGCCAGCCGGTGCCGTCCAGGGCGGCGGCGAGGTGCAGGGGGGCGGGGGAGGTCGAGGACACGTCGGTGCCTTCCTTGATGTCCGTACGAGAAACACCGGCTCGCGGTGCCGGCGGCGACCGGTGCGGGCGGCGGCGGCCACGTGCGAGCGCGGCGGAGGGGGACCCGGGGCGGGAAGCGGCCCTGGGGGAAAGGTCAGTGGCGACAGAGCGCGGCGGACACGCGCTGGAGGTCTATGTGCGGCCGGGAGTGCAGACGGACGGAGCGGTACGGGTGCGGGGCGCGCGGCGGGCGTGCCTGCGGGGGCACTCGGGTCACGGCCGTCACCTCCCTCCGTCGGCCGCGGCGGGCCGGACCGGCGTCCGCCCGGCGGATCTCGTCATGACACCCAACGCCCGGCCGGCGCCGGTTGTTCCCGGGCTGCGCACCTGCACGATGCGGGAGCGGCGGCGCAGGGTGAAGCCGAGGGACTCGTACAGCCGGATCGCGGGTGTGTTGCCGGCGGCGGCGTGCAGGAACGGGGTGTCCCCGCGGTCCCGGACGCCCGCCGCGACCGCGCGCACCAGCCGGGTCGCCAGGCCCCTGCCGCGGTGGGCGGGGTCCGTGCACACGGCGCTGATCTCGGTCCAGCCGGGCAGCCGCAGCCGCTCCCCCGCCATGGCGACCAGCCTGCCCTGGTGCCGGATGCCGAGGTAGGTGCCCATCCCGACGGTCCGCCGCAGGAACGGGCCCGGCCGGGTGCGGGCGACCAGGTCGAGGATCTCGGGGACGTCGTCGGGGCCCAGGCGCACGGCCTCCGGGGCCGGTTCGGCCCGCAGCGCGGTGTCGACGAGCTGGACGCCCTCGCCCTCGCCGAGCACCTCCCACCCGTCGGGGACCCGCTCGACGGGCTTGACCCGTACGGTGGTTCCCGGTCCGACGAGCGTGTGCAGGTCGACCCAGGCCGCCGGGTCCGCCGGGTCGGCGAGCGCCGCGAAGGCGTACGTCTGCGGCCGGTAGCGGGCCGCCCGGCCGTGCCGGTCGGCGAGGTGGGCGTGCGGACCGTCGAGGGCGGCCCAGACGGCGTTGTCCAGGGCGGAGACACCCGGCAGGAGCGGGACTCCGCTTCCGCGGACGTCGGTCGGGTGGGCCACGGAAGCGGAGTCCTCTCTGCGGGTCGGGGGGCCGGGCCGGTCGCGTGACGGATCGTCAGGAGTTGGTGAGCGGCAGCCCGGGCGGGTTGACCTCCGACTTCGCCACGGACTCGTTGGAGAGGTTGTACGCGGCCAGCCACTTGCCGTACTGCCCGTGCTCGATCAGGTAGTTCAGGGCTTCGGCGAGCGGCTCGGCGAGCCCGCTGTCCTTCTTGGCGGTGGCGGCGATCAGCCCCTGGAGCGTCGCGCCGGCACCGGAGAAGGTGCCCGCGTTGCGGGTCGGGTTGGGGGTGTTCGCGGTCTGCCGGGCACGGTAGGAGATCGTGGGGTTGGGCCCGAAGTAGGCGTCGATCTTGCCGCTGTTCAGCGCCAGGTTGATGGCGTTCTGGTCCGGGAAGTACTTGACGGTGAGCTTCTTGCCCTCCTTGGCCAGCTTGGTCTTCCACTCCAGGAGGATCTTCTCCTGGTTGGTGCCGGCGCCCACGGTGACCGTCTTCCCGGCGAGGTTCTCGTAGTCGCCGTCGAAGTTCCAGGAGTTCTTCTTCAGCACCTCGAAGGCCAGGTTGTCCTTGCGGTAGGAGGCGAACTCGTACTTCTTCTTGCGCTCCTCGGTGACGGTGACGTTGGAGAAGGCCACGTCGACCTTGCCGCTGTCGACGCCGACGAAGAGGTTCTCCCAGGTGGAGTTCCTGATCTCGGGCTTGAGGCCGAGCACCGCGGCCACCAGGCGGCCGAGGTCGGGCTCGGAGCCGGTGAGGGTCTTCTGGTCGCTGCCCACGAAGTCCAGCGGCGCGGATCCCGAGGGCAGGCCTCCGACGCCGATGACGAGCTTGCCGCTCTTGCGGACCGAGGCGGGCAGGTGGGCGCTGATCGACTTCACCTCGGAGACCTTCAGCCCGGTCTCGGTGGCGGCGCCGTTGGACAGCCGGCCCACGGTCACCGTGCCGGCCGTGTCGGTGGTGGTGGCCGCGTCGCTGTCTCCGCCGCAGGCGGCGAGCCCGCCGGCCAGGGAGAGGGTCACGGTCGCCGCGGTGAGGCCGCGTACCAGGCTGCGTCGGGAGAACTGGCTGGGCATGGCTGTCCTTGTCGTTCGGAAGGTCCGGGAGGTTTGGGCAGGTTCGAGGGTTCGGGACGTGCGGGAGTCCGGGGGTCCGGGAGTCCGGGGGTCCGGGGGTCGCGGTACGGATGTGCGCCGGCAGGCGGACGGTCAGGGAGGCGGCTCGGGGGCGGTCAGAGCACCTTGCCGAGGAAGTCCCGGGTCCGTTCGTGCCGGGGCCGGTCCAGCACCTGGCCGGGCGGGCCCTGTTCGACGATCCGGCCGCCGTCGATGAAGACGACCCGGTCGGCGACCTCGCGGGCGAAGCCGATTTCGTGGGTGACGATGAGGAGGGTGGTGCCGCTGGTCGCCAGGTCCTTGATGACGGCCAGCACCTCGCCGACGAGTTCGGGGTCGAGCGCCGAGGTCGGCTCGTCGAAGAGGATGATCCCGGGCCGCAGGGCGAGGGCGCGGGCGATGGCGACGCGCTGCTGCTGGCCGCCGGACAGCTGCCGCGGGTAGGCGCCCGCCTTGTCGGCGAGGCCCACGCGGCCGAGCAGTTCGCGGGCGAGGTCCCGGGCCGCCGCCCTGGCCAGCCTGCCGGTGGCGACGGGAGCGGCGGCGACGTTGTCCAGCACGGTCAGGTGCGGGAAGAGGTTGAAGTTCTGGAAGACGAAGCCGATTCGGCTGCGCTGGGCGAGGAGGGCGCGCTCGCTCAGTTCCTTCAGCCGCCCCCCGTGCCGCTTCACCCCGATCAGCTCGCCGCCCACGCTGACGTGGCCGATCTCGGGCTTCTCCAGGTGGTTGACCACCCTGAGCAGCGTGGACTTGCCGGAACCGGACGGTCCGATGATCACCGTGACCTCGCCGGGGCGGACGGTCAGGTCGATGCCGTCGAGGACGCGGTGGGCGCCGTACCACTTGTGGACGCCGCGGACCTCGAGTGCGGCGGGTGCGGGCTTCGCGAGCACGGGTGCGGTGGTCATACGGCGGCCTCCCTGCGCAGCCGGGCGCGCAGCCCGGCCAGGCCGGCCCGGGCTTTCTGCAGCGGCGTCGGCGGCAGGGTGCGCGTGGCGCCCCGGGCGTAGTACCGCTCGACGTAGAACTGGACGACGGACACGGCGCTGGTCAGGATCAGGTACCAGACGGTGGCGACCATCAGCAGCGGCACGACGTCACCGGGATAGGTGCTGCCCATCGACTGCACGGCGCCGAACAGGTCGAGCAAGGACACGTAGAACACCAGGGACGTGCTCTTGATGAGGCCGATCAGCTGGTTGACGTAGTTCGGGGTGATGGACCGCAGGGCCTGCGGGAAGACGATCCGGCGGAACTGGTAGCCCTTGGGCAGGCCGAGCGCGGCGGCCGCCTCGTGCTGCCCCTGGTCGACGGAGAGGATGCCGCCGCGGACCACTTCGGCCGCGTACGCCGCCTCGTTGAGGCTGAGCCCGATGACGGCGATCGTCATGTCGGTGGCCAGCCGCGACTCGTCGAAGGTGACGAAGGCGGGGCCGAAGGGCACCCCGAGGCTCAGCGTCTTGTACAGGGCGCTGAAGTTGTACAGGAAGATCAGCACCACGATCAGCGGTACGGAACGGAACAGCCAGGTGTAGGTCCAGCTGACCGCGCGCAGCACCGGGCTTCCGGAGAGCCGGGCTACGGCCAGCAGGATCCCGCCGAGGAGGCCCAGCACCGCGCTGAGCGCGGCGACTTCGAGGGTGACGAGGAGGCCGTCGAGGACGGTCGGGCGCAGGAACCAGTAGCGGAAGCGGTCCCACTGGTAGAAGGGGTTGGTGACCAGTCCGTGCAGGATCTGCGCGACGAGCACGAGGACGACGGCGGTGACCATCCACCGGCCGGGCCGGCGCAGCGGCTGGACCCGCTGGGCGGTGAGGTGTTCTGACGGGGTGTCGGCTTGTACCGGCGGCTCGGCTGTCGAGACGGCGGCGCCTGGGGGTTCGCTCATGGCGGGCTCCGGCGGAGTCGGACACCCCGGGGCCGCGCACGGGCGGGCGTGTGCCGCGTCGGCACGGGGGCACGAGGCGGCGCACGGGCGAGCGCGGAACCGGGGGCTGGGCGGGCAACGGCACACCGGGCGGTGGGTGTGCGGCGGGAACGCGGGGGCTGGGAGGAGGCGTCAGCCCCGACAGCGGGCAGAGCCCGGTGCGGTACACAGTGCGCTGTTCACGCGGAGCAGATCGACGGCCCGGTCGGCGACGAGGAGACCGGCGTACGACGGTACGCAGCCCTGGGGGCGGCTCGCGGCCGTCCTGGGAGCTGCGTACATGGCGTCACCTGTCACTGTTCCGGGCCCCGTGGGGCCTCGCGCTTACCGAAAACGTCGTCCGGTCCGGTCGTCACCTGGGGCACCCCACCGCGATGCGAGGGTTGCCGGTCAGCGAGCCAGGGCTTGGCGCTGACGCTCATGACCGTTCTGAGCCGTAAGTAAGGCAGTTGCCCGTTCGAATGTCAACGGCCGTCCGCCACATGGACATCGGGAGGCCGCTCTCACCTGCGAGAAGCGTCTGGGGCGTCCGCGGCGTGGCCCGCCCAGTCCAGGATCTGGACGGCTGCTCCGGCGGCCTCCAGGCCCTGGCAGCGGCCGTGGTGGCGGCGGGCGATGCCGTCGAGGTCGAGGTGGCGGCCGAACGCGGGACGCGCGGCCAGGCGGCGGGCGTAGGCCCACAGGGCGCGGTGGCCGGCGATGCGGTGCACCGCGGAGGCGTCGAGGTGGCAGCGGTGGACGGTGTCGAGCTGCACCAGGGTCACCCACAGTTCGACGTCGGCGGCGGTGAGCCGGTCGTCGGCCAGGTACTCCTCCGCGTCCAGCCGTCGTTCCAGCCGGCCCAGGGTGTCGAGCAGCGTGTCGAGGGCGGCGGCCCGCTCGGCCGGGTCGGCGCCGGCCCGGCCGGCGCGCTGCGCGGCCTCCTCGATGCCCGCGGCGCACATCCGCTCGACGGCCTCGATCACGGACTCCAGCCCGGAGGGGTACAGGCGGGCCCGGTCCTGCGGCCCGAACCGGTCCAGGTCGCGCAGGATGTCGGGGGTGTGGGTGCTGACGATGCGTCCGGACCAGTCGTCGCTCAGCACGGGCGCGAGCGCGGGGCCCGTGTAGTGGTGGGCGCTGGCCTCGTACAGCGGGCGCAGCGCCGAGTGACCGCCGCCGGGACAGTCCGGGACGGGCGGCAGGAGGGTGACCGGACAGCTCGCGTCCAGGCCGAGCAGGCTGTGGCCGACGGCGAGGCGCAGCCCGTCGGGGCAGGCGGTGGACAGATGGAGCCGGTAGCGGTGCGGCACGGCGTAGTGGCCGCTGCGCGCGTCCTGGCCGATCCGCTCCCGGAAGAGGGGCGCGGTGCGGCGGGGGGACGGGACGGCGGCGAGCGGAGCGATGGACATGGGTCTCCCCGGGTGGTGGGCGTGCGGAGGGGCGCGCCGGCGCGGACGCGGCCGGCCGGTGAGGGCGGGTGGGGCCCGGCTCAGCGGTGGCGGCTGATCGCGCTGCAGACGCGCTGCAGGTCGATGTGGCGGCGGGAGGTGAGCAGGGGGGCGCGCAACGGCGTCCGGCCCGTGGAGCCGGTACCCGTCCGGAGGCGCGTCATGATTCCCTACCTGTTCACTAGGATTCCCTCCCTGGAGTGTCAATCCGGCTCCGTACGACGTCAAGGGGGCGTCCACGCCTGGGAATCGGGGACCGCGCCGGGGACTCCTCAGGCGGAGAAACATGTGACATAGTACTGGCGTGACGAAGCGACTGACCTGCGATGTCGTGGTCGTCGGGGCCGGAGTAGTGGGCGCGGCCTGCGCGCTGTACGCCGCACGGGCCGGACTCGACGTACGGCTGGTGGACCGGGGCCCGGTGTCCGGCGGCACCACCGGCGCCGGCGAGGGCAACCTGCTCGTCTCCGACAAGGAACCGGGTCCGGAACTCGGACTCGCCCTGCTGTCGGCCCGGTTGTGGGCCGAGCTCGCCGAGGAGCACGGCGCCGCTCTCGAGTACGAGCCCAAGGGCGGCCTCGTGGTCGCCCCGACGCCCGGGACCCTGGCCGCGCTCCGGGAGTTCGCGGCGGGACAGGCCGGCGCCGGCGTCACCGCCGTACCGGTCGACGCCCGTCAACTGGCCGAGCTGGAACCGCACCTGGCGCCCGGCATGACCGGCGGGGTGCACTACCCGCAGGACGCGCAGGTCATGCCCGCGCTGGCCGCCGCCCACCTGGCCCGCGCGTCCGGCGCCGCCCTGCACACCGGCCGGACCGTGACCGGCGTGCTGCGCACGGCAGGCGGCACGGTGTACGGCGTCCGCACCGACCGGGGCGACATCCACGCCCCGGCGGTGGTGAACGCGGCCGGCACCTGGGGCGGCGAGGTCGCGGCGCTGGCCGGCGTCCGGCTGCCGGTGCTCCCGCGACGCGGCTTCGTGCTCGTCACCGAGCCGCTGCCGCGGATGGTGCGGCACAAGGTGTACGCCGCGGACTACGTGGCCGACGTGGCCAGCGACTCGGCCGCGCTGCGCACCTCGCCGGTCGTGGAGGGCACGGCCGCCGGTCCGGTGCTGATCGGCGCCACCCGCGAACGGGTGGGCTTCGACCGCTCGCTGTCGCTGCCCGCGGTACGGGCGCTGGCGGCCGGGGCGATCGGGCTGTTCCCGTTCCTGGAGCGGGTCCGCGCCCTGCGGACGTACGCGGGCTTCCGGCCGTACCTGCCCGACCACCTGCCGGCCGTCGGCGCCGACCCGCGGGCGCCCGGCCTGTTCCACGCCTGCGGGCACGAGGGCGCGGGCATCGGACTCGCGCCCGGCACCGGGTGGTTGGTCGCACAGGCGATCACCGGCAAGGCGCCCGGACTGGATCCCACACCGTTCCGGCCGGAGCGGTTCCACACCGAGGGAGGCGACGTCCGGTGAATCCGCTGGAGAAGACCCGCGCCCGGCCGGGCGCGGCCTGCACCGTCACCTTCGACGGCCGGCCCCTGACGGCGCTGCCGGGCCAGACGGTCGCGGCGGCCCTGTGGGCGGCGGGCGTGACGGCCTGGCGCAGCACGCGCGGCACCGGCCGGCCCCGCGGGGTGTTCTGCGGGATCGGGGTGTGCTTCGACTGCCTGGTGACCGTCAACGGCCGCCCCGGCCAACGGGCTTGTCTGGTGCCGGTGCGCCCGGGGGACGAGATCCGCACACAGGAGGGGACGGGCCGGGACGATGACTGAACGACCGCGACTCGCCGTCGTCGGCGCGGGCCCGGCCGGCCTCGCCGGGGCACTGGCGGCGGCCGCACGAGGCGTCCGGGTGCTGCTGGTCGACGCGGCCGAGCAGGCCGGCGGCCAGTTCTACCGGCAGCCCGCCCCCGCCCTCGGCGCCCGCCGGCCGCAGGCCCTGCACCACCAGTGGCGCACCTGGGAGCGGCTTCGGGACGCCCTGGACCGGCACCGCGAGGCCGGCCGTGTCACGCACCTGACCGACCATCACGTGTGGTGCGTGGAGCGGGACTCCGCCTCCGGAACGTTCTGTGTGCACGCCCTGCTCGGCCCCGCGCAGGAGGAGGGCGTCACCGTCCGCGCCGACGCCGTCCTGCTCGCCACCGGCGGGTACGAACAGGTGCTGCCCTTCCCGGGCTGGACACTGCCCGGGGTCGTCACGGCCGGCGGCGCGCAGGCCATGCTCAAGGGCGGCCTGGTGCTGCCCGGCCGGACGGCCGTGGTCGCCGGGACCGGGCCGCTGCTGCTGCCGGTGGCCACCGGGCTCGCCGCGGCCGGTGCCCGGGTCGCCGCGCTGGTCGAGTCCGCCGGACCGGCCGCGCTGCTGCGCCGGGCGCCCGCCCTGGCCGCGCAGCCCGGCAAACTCGCCGAGGGCGCCGGATACGCGGCCCGGCTGCTGCGGCACGGGGTGCGCACACTGGCCCGGCACACCGTCGTGGCGGCGCACGGCACCGACCGGGTGGAGGCGGTGACGGTGGCCGCGCTCGACCGGGACGGCGGCCTCCGGCCCGGCAGCGCCCGCCGCATCGCCTGCGACACCCTCGCCGTCGGCCACGGCATGCTGCCGCACACCGACCTCGCCGAGACCCTCGGCTGCACCCTGTCCGGCTCCGCCGTACAGGTCGACGAGGAGCAGCGCACCGACGTGCCCGGTGTCTGGGCAGCCGGGGAGGCCACCGGGGTCGGCGGCGCGGCGCTCGCGCTCGCCGAGGGGCACATCGCCGGGCGCTCGGCCGCCGCCCGGCTGCACGGCACCGCCCCCGACCCGCGCCGCTGGGCCGCCGCCGCCCGGGCCCGGACCCGGCTGCGGGAGTTCGCCACGGCCCTGGACGCGGTGTACACCCCGCCGGCGGGCTGGGCGGACCGGGTCCCGGACGACACGGTGGTGTGCCGCTGCGAGGAGGTCACCGCCGGGCAGGTGCGCGCGTCCGCCGGCACGCTGGGCGCCGGCGACCTGCGCACCGTGAAGCTGCTCACCCGGGCAGGGATGGGCTGGTGCCAGGGGAGGATGTGCGCGCCCGCGGTGGCCGGCCTGACCGGCTGCCCGCTCACCCCCGGCCGACGGCCGTTCGCCCGGCCGGTACCGCTCGGGGTCCTGGCCACCCTGCCGGACCGGACGGGGACCGCCCTGCCGGACTGACTCAGCCCCGCCGAACCGGACCGAGTACACCCTGCCGGACCGGACCGAGCCCGCCCCGCCGGAAACGGACTGACTCCACCCCGCCGGACCGAACCGGGTCCGCCCCGCCGGAGAGTGACAGGCCGGCCCTGCCAGAGCAGAGTCCGGCCCCCCGCGCGTCAGTAACATGTCACACCCTACTGATTGGGAGAGCCCCATGACCGACCCGCAGCACCGCCCCTGGCGCGGCATCCTCGTCGCCACCGCCCTCCCGCTGCGCGACGACCTCTCGGTCGACCATGACCGCTACGCCGAGCACTGCGCCTGGCTCGTCGCGAACGGCTGCGACGGAGTCGTACCGAACGGCTCGCTCGGCGAGTACCAGGTGCTCACCCCCGAGGAGCGGGCCCGGGTGGTGGAGACCGCCGTGGCCGCGGTCGGCGGGGAGCGCGTGATGCCGGGCGTCTCCGCGTACGGCTCGGCGGAGGCCCGGCGCTGGGCCGAGCAGGCGGGCGAGGCGGGCTGTGCCTCGGTGATGCTGCTGCCGCCCAACGCCTACCGTGCCGACGAGCGCTCGGTGCTCGCCCACTACGCGGAGGTCGCGCGGGCGGGCCTGCCCGTGGTGGCGTACAACAACCCGATCGACACCAAGGTCGACCTGGTGCCCGAGCTCCTCGCCCGGCTGCACGGCGAGGGGCTCGTGCAGGCCGTCAAGGAGTTCTCCGGTGACGTCCGCCGCGCCTACCGCATCGCCGAACTCGCCCCCGACCTGGACCTGCTGATCGGCGCCGACGACGTGACCCTGGAGCTGGCGGTGGCCGGCGCCAAGGGCTGGGTGGCCGGCTACCCCAACGCCCTCCCGCGCGCCTCGGCGGAGCTGTACCGCGCCGCGCTCGCCGGGGACCTCACCACCGCGCTCCCGCTGTACCGGCAGCTGCACCCGCTGCTGCGCTGGGACTCCCGGACGGAGTTCGTCCAGGCGATCAAACTCTCCATGGACGTCGTCGGACGGTACGGCGGCCCGGTGCGCCCGCCGCGGGCCCCGCTGCCGCCCGAGCAGGAGGCCGCGGTCCGCGCGGCCACCGAGAAGGCCGTCGCCGCCGGCCTCGCGTAAGGAGCCTCCCCATGCGCAGCAAGCTCGTCCTGCACGCCGTCGACTCGCACACCGAGGGCATGCCGACCCGCGTGATCACCGGCGGGATCGGCACCGTCCCGGGGGCGACCATGAACGAGCGGCGGCTGTGGTTCCGCGAACACCGCGACGCCGTCAAGCAGTTGCTGATGAACGAGCCGCGCGGCCACTCCGCGATGAGCGGCGCGATCCTGCAGCCGCCGACCCGCCCCGACTGCGACTGGGGCGTCCTCTACATCGAGGTCTCCGGCTATCTGCCGATGTGCGGGCACGGCACGATCGGGGTGGCCACGGTGCTGGTGGAGACCGGCATGGTGGAGGTCACCGAGCCGGTGACCACCATCCGGCTCGATACCCCGGCGGGACTCGTGGTCGCCGAGGTCGCGGTGGAGAACGGCGCCGCCCGGAACGTGACGCTCAGGAACGTGCCGTCGTTCGCGGCCGGCCTGGACCGCGAGATCACCCTGCCGGACGGCCGTACCGTCACCTACGACCTGGCCTACGGCGGCAACTTCTACGCGATCCTGCCGCTGGAGGCGTTCGGGCTGCCCTTCGACCGCGCCCGCAAGGACGACATCCTGGCGGCCGGCCTGTCGCTGATGGCTGCGATCAACGCGCAGGCGGAGCCGGTGCACCCCGAGGACCCGTCGATCCGGGGCTGCCACCACGTCCACCTGTACGCGCCCGGCGCCACGGCCCGGCACTCCCGGCACGCCATGGTCATCCACCCGGGCTGGTTCGACCGCTCCCCGTGCGGCACGGGCACCAGCGCGCGCATGGCGCAGCTGCACGCGCGCGGTGAACTCCCGCTGCACACCGAGTTCGTCAACGAGTCCTTCATCGGCACCCGGTTCACCGGCCGGCTGCTGGGGGCCACGGAGGTCGCCGGGGTGCCGGCCGTGCTGCCCAGCTTCACCGGCCGCGCCTGGATCACGGGCACCGCACAGTACCTGCTGGACCCGACCGACCCCTTCCCGGAGGGGTTCGTCCTCTAGCGTCCTCTACACTCACCCCGGTGATGCGTGACATGGCACAGAACACCCGGGACACCGAGATGCCCGCGCTCCCCCGGCTGGGCGGCCGGCGGAGCAGCTACCGCGAGCGGGTCGCGGACGCCCTGCGCGCCGCGCTGATCGCGGGCGAGCTGCGGCCCGGCGAGGTCTACTCGGCGCCCTCGCTGGCCACCCGGTTCGGCGTCTCGGCGACACCGGTGCGGGAGGCCATGCTCGACCTGGCCAAGGAGGGGCTGGTCGACACCGTGCCCAACAAGGGCTTCCGGGTCACCGTCGTCTCCGACCGGCAGCTGGACGAGTACACGCACATCCGGGCGCTGATCGAGATCCCCACCGTGGTGGCGCTGGCCCGCACGGCCGACCGTGTCTCGCTGGAGGCGCTGCGCCCGGCTGCCCGCGAGATCGTCACCGCGGCGGTGGCGGGCGACCTGATCGCCTACGTCGAGGCCGACACCCGCTTCCACCTCGGTCTGCTCGCCCTGGCCGGCAACGCCCACCTGGTCGAGGTCGTGGCCGACCTGCGCAAGCGCTCGCGTCTGTACGGGCTGACCGCGCTGGTGGAGGCGGGCCGGCTGCTCGCCTCCGCCGAGGAGCACCTGGAGTTGCTGGACGCCCTGCTGGAGCGCGACGAGAAGGCCGTGCACGCGATCATGACCCGGCATCTCGGGCACGTGCGCAGCCTCTGGGCGGCGACGGACTGACCGCGGCCACCCGCGGGACCCGCACGGGAGGCGCCGGACATCTCACGGCGCCGGGGCCCCACCACGACGCATTTTTCATGCTCGGGCGGCCCCTACGGGACAAAAAACGGCGATTTTGCGCCAGAACGGCGCATCCCCGACCATGGCCCCGTCCCGGCGATCCCGGGAACGTCAGTTCCATGAGAGGCGCACGACCCATGCACAGCACCGGAACCGTCCCGGCTCCGGCCCCCGCGGAGATCCCCGCGGAGACCGCCACGACCCCCGGCGGGGACCCGCACGGCGACACCGGCAGGCATGCCCGCCGGTTCGGGCTGCCCGTCGCCACCGCGCTGGTCATGGGCAACATCATCGGCGGCGGCATCTTCCTGCTCCCCGCCTCCATCGCCCCGTACGGCACCGTCAGCCTGGTCGCCTTCGTGGTGCTGACCGTCGGCGCCATCGCGCTCGCCCTGGTCTTCGGCCGGCTCGCCGCACGCGACCCGCGCACCGGCGGTCCCTACGTCTACGCCCGGGAGGCGTTCGGCGACTTCGCGGGATTCCTCGCGGCCTGGTCGTACTGGATCACCACCTGGGTGTCGAACGCCGCGCTCGCCGTCGCCGCCGTCGGCTACCTCGACGTGCTGATCCCGGTGAACGGCCACCGCTGGACCGCCTGTCTGGCCGCGCTGGTCCTGCAGTGGCTGCCCGCCCTCGCCAACTTCGCCGGCACCCGGTACGTGGGCGCGGTCCAGCTGGTCTCCACGGTGCTGAAGTTCGTGCCGCTGCTGCTCGTCGCGGTCGGGGGACTGTTCTTCTTCGACCCCGACCGGCTGGGGCCGTTCAACACGAGCGGCCACGGCGCGATCGGCGCGGTGTCCGCCTCCGCCGCCCTGCTGCTCTTCTCCTACCTCGGGGTGGAGTCCGCCGCGGTCAGCGCGGGTGAGGTCAGGAACGCCCGGCGCAACGTGGGGCGCGCGACCGTCATCGGCACCGCGGGCGCGGCGCTGGTGTACCTGCTGGGCACGCTGTCGGTGTTCGGCACGGTCGCGCACGACCGCCTGGTCACCTCCACCGCGCCGTTCTCGGACGCCGTGAACACGATGTTCGGGGGCAGCTGGGGCGGTACGGCCGTGGCGCTCGCCGCCCTGGTGTCGATGACCGGCTGCCTCAACGGCTGGACCCTGCTGAGCGCCCAGACGCCGTACGCGGCGGCCCGCGACGGCCTGTTCCCGAGCGCCTTCACGCGCCGTCGGCGGGGCGTGCCCACGGTCGGGGTCGGCGTGACGGTCGTCCTCGCCTCGCTGCTCACCGCCTACAACTACTTCTCGGGCTCGGGCAAGGTCTTCGAGGTCCTGGTCCTGGTCACCACGTTCACCGCGACCGTGCCGTACCTGCTGGCCGCGGCCGCGCAGATCTTCCACCTGATGGCCGGCCGGTCCGAGGCGGTCGACCGGGGCCGGCTGGTGCGGGACTCCGTGATCAGCGCGGTGGCCGCCGCCTTCACGCTCTGGCTGATGGCGGGCGCCGGCTACGCGGCGGTCTACCAGGGCGTGCTGTTCCTGTTCGCCGGGGTCCTCGTGTACGCGGTGATGGCGGCCCGCCGGCAGCGGAAGCAGGCGCGCTGACGGGCTGAGGGGGTCTCAGCATCCGGCCACCGGCGAGTGATCTGGGTCACATACCGCCGGTGGCGCCGCCTCCGGTTTTCGCGCGTGAACGCGCCGTCACCGGGCCCGCACCGTCCGGCACCTCGCCGCCACGCCCCGCCGGGCCCCCGTCACCTCCGTCCGGACGGGACCGAAATCGGTCTCATTACCGTCCCTTTACGCGGAGTTGACGCATTTCACGGATGCAATCAAGTGGAGCCTTGAACTCCTCTTGTGTCCCTTGTGAACGAGATCACCCCCGCCCTAGGGTCCGCTGCGATCCGTCGAACTGATCTTCACGAGGGGGGACTTGTGCGCAGATCAGCACTCCCGGCCGGAGCAGCGCCCGGGATATGGACGGCGGTCGTCGCCGCCGTGACGACCGTGGCGCTCGGGGCGGTACCGGCCCATGCCGCCACCCCGCCGAGCGCGCCCGCCGCGGCCGGAACGGCCGCAACGGCCAACGGCCCGGTCGACCCGCCGCTGTACGACGAGACCGCCGACGGCGGCTCGGTCCGCGTGAACGTCGTCACGGGCAACCGCACCGACCTGTCGAGCGCGGCGGCCGCCGGCGAGACGGTCCAGTCCTTCACCACCCTGCCGGTCGTCACCCTGAAGGTGACCAGGAGCGGCCTGGACAAGCTGGCCGCCCAGCCGGGCGTGGTCAGCGTCACCGAGGACACCCCGGTGCGGCCGTCCCTGGACCAGAGCGTCCCCCTCATCGGCGGTGACATCGCCGCCGCCAAGGGCCTGACCGGCGCGGGCAGCGCGATCGCCGTCCTGGACACCGGCGTCGCCACCAACCACCCGTTCCTCAAGGGCCGGATCGTCTCCGAGGCGTGCTTCTCGCCGATCGACGCCGACTACTCGGCCACCAGCCTGTGCCCCAACGGCACCGCGCAGCAGGAGGGAACCGGCACCGCCGACTCCGGGAGCGGGCCGTGCGCGACTCTCGCCGACTGCGACCACGGCACCCATGTGGCGGGCATCGCCGCGGGCAACGGCAAGGGCCTCACCGGCGGCCCCAAGTCCGGTGTCGCGCCCGGCGCCGGCATCGTCGCCATCCAGGTCTTCAGCAAGTTCGCTTCCGAGGACTTCTGCGGTCCCGGAGCCGCGCCCTGCGTGCTCAGCTTCACCAGCGCCCAGCTGGCCGCGCTGGAGAAGGTACGGCAGCTCAAGCTGGCCGGCACGCCCATCGTCGCGGCAAACCTCAGTCTCGGCGGCGGCCGGTACGCCACCGCCTGCGAGAACGACCCGCGCAAGCTGGCCATCGACAACCTGTTCGACGCCGGTGTCACCACCGTCGTCGCGGCCGGGAACAACGGGTACGGCGACGCGGTCAGCGCCCCGGCCTGTGTCTCCTCCGCCCTCGCGGTCGGCTCCACCACCGACGACGACCAGCTGTCCTCCTTCACCAACCGGGGCCCGCTGCTGGACGTGTTCGCGCCCGGCACCGGCATCGTCTCCTCTGTCCCGGGCGGCGGCTACGCCTCCAAGAACGGCACCTCCATGGCCGCCCCGCACGTGAGCGGCGCCCTCGCCGTCCTCCGGCAGGCGTTCCCCGACAAGAGCACCGCGTCCCTGGAATCGCTGCTGAAGGCGACCGGGAAGTCGATCTCGTACACCGGCGCCACCACCCCGCGCATCGACCTCGGCAAGGCGGTCGGCACGACGCAGCCCGACCCGGTCACCGCGCCGCGCCCGACGAAGATCCTCAACGACACCGACTTCGCCGTCCCCGACCCCGGAACGGTCGAGTCGCCGATCACCGTGGCCGGGATCCCCGGCAGCGCGCCGAAGGCCTTGCAGGTCTCCGTGGAGCTGACGCACGAGTGGCTGGGCGATGTGAAGATCGACCTGATCGCCCCGGACGGCAGGACCTACCCGCTCAAGGCGACCAGCGCCTCGGAGTCCGGCGGCACCCTCGCCAGGACCTACCCCGTCGACGCGAGCGCCTCCCCGGCCAACGGCACCTGGAAGCTCCGGGCCGAGGACAGGTCCACGGGCGCGGCCGGCACCCTCAAGGGCTGGTCGCTGACCTTCCCCACCCCGTTCGCGAAGAGCGGCTCCTTCGCCGTCCCCGACCCGGGCACCCTCACCTCCGACATCACCGTGTCCGGCATGTCCGGCAAGGCGTCCGGCGCGTTGCAGGTGGCCGTCGAACTCACCCACGAGTGGCTCGGCGAGGTCAGGATCGACCTGGTCGCGCCGGACGGCAGGAGCTACCCGCTCAAGGCGACCAACGGCACCGACCCCGGTGGCACCCTGGCGAGGACGTACACGGTCGACGCGAGCGCCTCCACCGCCGACGGCACCTGGAAGCTGCTGGTCGAGGACCGGTCGGCGGGCGGTGTCGGCGCCCTCAAGAGCTGGTCGCTGACCTTCCCGTCGTACCGGAACGAGACCACCTACGCCCTGCCCGACCCGGGGACCGTCACGTCGCCGATCACGGTCGCCGGCCTCTCCGGCAGCGCGCCGAAGGCGCTGCAGGTGTCGGTGGGCGTCACCCACGAGTGGTTGGGTGACGTGAAGATCGACCTGATCGCCCCGGACGGCAGGACCTACCCGCTCAAGGCGACCAGCGCCTCGGAGTCCGGCGGCACCCTCACCAGGACCTACCCCGTCGACGCGAGCGCCTCCCCGGCCAACGGCACCTGGAAGCTCCAGGTCGCGGACGGGTACGCGGACGGCATCGGCACCCTGGACACCTGGTCGCTGACGTTCTGACCCGTCCCCACGCCCGCGGCCCCCGGCAGCACCTGCCGGGGGCCGCGGGCGTGTCCGCGCGGACGCGGCCCCCTCAGTCGTCCCCGGACGCGGTCCGCGGAGGCGTGCTGTGCACCCCGGTGCGGTACTTGGGGATCCGGAGCGTGATCTTCATCCCGGCTGCGACGCCGGTCTCGATCACCAGCCCGTGGTCGTCGCCGTAGACCTGGCGCAGCCGCTCGTCCACATTGCGCAGCCCGATGCCCGCCGAGGGGCCGTCCCCGCCGCGCAGGATCCGGCGGAGCCGGTCCGGTTCCATGCCGACGCCGTTGTCCTCGATGACGATCCGGGCCGTCGCCCCCTCGTCCTGCGCGGTGATGGCGATACGGCTGCGCTCGACGCTCTCCTCCAGCCCGTGCTTGACGGCGTTCTCCACCAGGGGCTGCAGGCACAGGAAGGGCACCGCCACGGGCAGCACCTCCGGGGCGATCTGCAAGGTGACCTGCAGCCGCTGTCCGAACCGGGCGCGGACCAGTTCGAGGAACTGCTCGATGGAGCGCAACTCCTCGGCCAGGGTGGTGAACTCACCGTGCCGGCGGAACGAGTAGCGGGTGAAGTCGGCGAACTCCAGCAGCAGATCGCGCGCCCGCTCGGGGTCGGTGCGGACGAACGAGGCGATCGCGGCGAGGGAGTTGTAGACGAAGTGCGGGGAGATCTGCGCGCGCAGCGCCCGGATCTCCGCCTCGATCAGACCTCGGCGGGCGCGGTCGAGTTCGGCGAGTTCGAGCTGGACGGAGACCCAGCGCGCCACCTCCTCGGTGGCCCGGACCGCGGACGCCGACTCGCCGGCGCCCAGTACGACGAGGGCGCCCAGCACCCGCCCGTCGACGGTGAGCGGCGCGACGGCGCCCCGGCGCACGGGACAGTCCGGGTCCGGGCAGCGGACGGTGAAGGTCTGGGTACGGCCGCTCCCCAGGACGTGCCGGGCCCGCTCCAGGGCGGTGTCCGCGTGGTGCCGGCCCGGTCCGTCCCAGGCCAGCAGCCGGTCCTCGGCGGTGAGACCGAGCGCGGCCGTGCCGAACAGCGGCCGCAGCCGTCGTACCGCCTTGCGGGCCGCCTCCTCGGTGAGTCCGGCGCGCAGCGGGGGCGCGGCCGCGGACGCGGTGTGCAGGGTGCGGAAGGTGGCGCGTTCCACGGGGCTGCCGTGGTCCGTGCCGTCCCGGTCGGTCCGGCGGCCCAGGAGGCGGCCCGCGGTCAGGCCCGCGGCGAACACCACGGGCGTCGCGGCGGCGAGGAGGGCGAGCCCGTTCACGCGCGGGCGCCGTCGGCGGGCCGGCGGGTCGTCATGGGGTGGTCGCTCCTCGGCGGATGGCGGACGCGCCCTGGCCCGGCGGGCGTTCGGGCAGGTGGAGGCGGGCCATGGCGGCCTCGGTGCCGGCCGGGATCCGGTCCCGGGTGGCCAGGGAGACCAGGATCATCGTCAGGAAGCCGAGCGGTACGGACCACACAGCCGGCCAGGCGAGCAGGGTGTGCGCCCAGCCGTCGGTGAGGGGCCCGGCGATGGTCAGGGCGACCGCGGTGAGGGCGCTGCCGCCGCCGGCGAGCAGCCCCGCGATCGCGCCGGGCGCGGTGAGGCCGCGCCACCAGATGCCGAGCAGCAGCAGCGGGCAGAAGGAGGAGGCGGCCACCGCGAAGGCGAGGCCGACGGCGTTGGCGACGGGCAGGTTGCCGGCGGCCACGCTCACCGTGACGGGTACGGCGACCGCCAGGAGCGTGGCCAGCCGGAAGTGGCGGACGCCGAGCGAGGGCAGCACGTCCTGGCTGAGCACGCCCGCGACGGACAGGGTGAGCCCGGAGGCGGTGGACAGGAAGGCGGCACAGGCGCCGGCGGCGATCAGGGCACCGAGCAGATCGCCGCCCGCGCCGCCGACGAGACGTTCGGGCAGGACCAGCACGGCGGCGTCCGTGGTGCCGGTGAGCAGCAGGTCGGGAGCGTAGATCCGGCCGAGGAGGCCGTACAGCGGCGGCAGCAGGTAGAAGCCGCCGACCAGGGCGAGCACGATCACGGTGGTGCGCCGGGCGGCGCGGCCGTCGGGGTTGGTGTAGAAGCGGACGAGGACGTGGGGCAGCCCCATGGTGCCCAGGAAGGTGGCGAAGATCAGCCCGTACGTCGTGTACAGCGGGTGATCGTCCCTGCCGCCGGACAGCGGCGCCGCCCAGCTGGAGGCTCCGGCCCGCCGGCCGTCGTCCGGCTCCCGCCCGGGCACCGGGGTGCCCGGCGTGAACCGGAGGCTCGTACCGGCCCGGACCTCGTGCACCCCGGGGTCCAGCAGCAGCCGGTCGTGATCGTGCCCCCGGCCGTCCACGGCGCCGGTCACGACGGCCCGCAGCGGTGCCTCGATCCGGATGCGGACGGTGGTCTCGACGGTGACCTGGGTGTGCCGGCGGAAGGTGGGCGGCTCCTCCAGGGCGTCGGCGGGGCGCGGGTCGCCGTGCCAGGCCAGGAGGAGGAAGACGGCGGGCACCAGGAGCGCGGTCAGCTTCAGGCAGTACTGGAAGGCCTGGACGAAGGTGATGCCGCGCATGCCGCCGGCGGCCACGGCCAGCGTGACGACGACGGCGACGAGCACCCCGCCGAGCCAGCGCGGCGCGCCGGTGACCAGGCCGAGGGTGAGGCCCGCGCCCTGGAGCTGGGGCAGCAGATAGAGCCAGCCGACACCGACGACGAGCACGCTGGCGACGCGCCGGGCGGCCCGGGACTCCAGCCGCGAGTCGGCGAAGTCGGGCAGCGTGTAGGCCCCGGAGCGGCGCAGCGGGGCGGCGACGAACACCAGCAGGACGAGATGGCCGGCGGCGTAGCCGACGGGGAACCAGAGCATCTCCACGCCCTGGGCGGCGACGAGTCCGGCGATGCCGAGGAACGAGGCCGCCGAGAGGTACTCGCCGCTGATGGCCATGGCGTTGAGGTACGGCGGAACGGTGCGGGAGGCGACGTAGAAGTCGGAGGTGGTGCGGGAGATGCGCAGCCCCGTCGAGCCGATCACCAGGGTCACGACGACCGCCGCCGACACGGCCACGATGCCGTACGTCTGGTTCACCCGGCGGCTCCGGGTGCGCGGCCGGACGGGTACGGCTGGACGTCGCTCACCGTCAGGCTCCTTCGGCGCGGTCCGCGCCGTCCCGTTCGTTGCGCTCGGCGCGTACGACGTACCACCGGCCGATGACGACGAGCGCCGGGTAGGCGGCGACCCCGAGGACGGCCCACACGACCAGGGCGCCGCCCGGCCGCACCGCCGGGTCCGGCAGGGCAGTGAAGGCGAGGGGCAGCAGTCCGAGCAGGACGACGAGCATCGCGAACGCCTGGAGTCCCAGCCGGAGTTGGCGGCGCATCAGGACGCGGAGCGCGAGGGAGTCGACGGCGGGGCCGGGATGCGCGGACCCGTGCCCTCCCCGAGCCGCGCGGGCCGCACGCGCAACCCCCGTGACCACTTCACGTCGAGGAGCCCCAGGTGCACTCATGCCGCGTCCTCCGACCGCGATGATCACACTTCGCAGTGGAGTGTACGCATCAGGAAAACAAAGCGACAGGTTGCGAGCCGGGGTACCCGACGGAGCCGGACGGTGTGGTACCGGATGGCCACCTCAAGGGTGACGGGGGCGGGGCACCGTGAGCCTCGGTCCGGCTGCCCGCGACCGACCGTGCGTGCCGTGCCGGCCGGTACATGGTGCACTCGGGGTATGGGCCACGTCCGGATCGACCCCGCAGACGGCATGTCCGAGCCGCGCCCGGAGCTGATCACGTTCGGTCACGGCACTGCCGACCGGACCACGCTGGCCGAGCTTCTGCGGGGAGCCGGCATCGCCGCCGTCGTGGACGTCCGGACCGCGCCCGGCAGCCGCCGGAATCCCGACCTGGCACGTCAGCGGCTGACCCGGTGGCTGCCCGCGGAGCGGATCGCCTACCGGTGGGAGCAGCGGCTGGGCGGCTGGCGCAAGCCGTCGCCGGACTCGCCCGACACGGTCTGGCGCAACGAGTCCTTCCGGGGCTACGCCGCTCACACGCGCAGCCCGGAGTTCATCACCGCGATGGACGTCCTGATGCGGCAGGCAGGCGAGGAGCGCACCGCGGTGATGTGCAGCGAGGCGGTGTGGTGGCGCTGCCACCGGCGCCTGATCGCCGACTTCGCCGTCCTGGCCCGCGGCGCGCTCGTCCTGCACCTGATGCACGACGGACGCCTCATGACGCACACCCCGACACCGGGCGCGCGCCTCCGCCGTGACGGCCTCGTCGTCTACGACGTTGGTCCCCGGCCGGCGGAATGAGCAGAGCTACGGCCGGCTCGGGCATCACCTCGGGCGGGGCACACGGGGCCTGTCGACTCGCCGGCCGGCAGGGCCGGGGCGGCCCGGCCCGGGGCGTCGACGGGATCGGCATCCATCGGATCAGTGCGGGCCGTGCCATGAGACGGTCACGTTGAGGTGACAGCCCGCCTGGCCTTTCGTGATCACGGCTCCGGCCGACACCGACAGGTCCACGCCGAACTCGATCACGATGGTGTCGGGACGGGCCTTGCGCAGTTGTTCCAGGGCGGCGCTCGCCGCCTCCGCGACCGGTTCGAGCGCCTCCTGGAGCGTCGCCGGCAGCTCGTGCACGGCCTCGCCGATCCGGCCGGCCCGCACCGGACCCTCGTGCACGGCCGGGGCCTCGACCAGGAAGGAGCCCCCGCCCTCCAGCGGAATCCGAGTGAGGGATGCCACGGTGCCTCCTCCGTTTGCCGTCCCGCCCAGCGTCACCCGGACCGGGCAGGAACCGCATCACGGCATAGGCCGTACGTACGAGGCGCCGCGGGCCTCCGGCGCGTTCCGCTCCGGGTGCGGGCCGGTCCCCGAGCGGCCCCATCGGACCCGGGCGGTCCTCCCCATCGGACCCAGGCGGCCCCAGAAACAGTCCAGGGGCCGTCTCAGATTCCTCTGAAACGGCCCCTGACCTGAAACTTCTCACGTCGGGACGACAGGATTTGAACCTGCGACCCCTTGACCCCCAGTCAAGTGCGCTACCAAGCTGCGCCACGTCCCGTTGCGGGCTCACGCGGGTGTTCCGCGTGATCACGCAGGTCAACCCTACCGCACGCGGGCGGGTGCCCGGGTCGGGGCCGGGGCGGGGTCGGTGGGGACCGGGTGGGCGGGGCGGCGCACCGGGACGAGGAGGGCGGCGCCGGCCGCGGCGAGGCACAGCAGGGCGAGCAGGGCCCAGCCGTGGGTGTAGCCGGAGGCGTACGGCAGGCCCGAGGGCTGGAGCCGGCCGGTGACCAGGACGCTGGTGACCGCGGCGCCGATCGAGCCGCCGATGGTGCGGATGTTGGCGTTCATACCGGTCGCGGCGCCGGTCTGCTCCGCCGGCACGCTGCGCACGATGAGGTTGGCCATGGAGGCGAAGGCGAGTCCGATGCCGAGGCCGAACAGGCCCGCGACGACGGCGATCTGCCACTGCGCGTCGTGCCACAGGGTGAGGAAGCCGCAGGCCACCGCGCCGAGGGCGGCACCCGTGGTGAGCAACGCCTTCGCGCCGACGCGGGGTTCCAGGCGGCCGGACAGGACGCCGGAGAGGAACATCGCGACCAGCATCGGCAGCATGAGCAGGCCGGAGGCGGTGACGCTGGCGCCGAAGCCGTAGCCGGCCGCGGACGGGGTCTGGACGAAGCCCGGCAGGAAGGACCAGATCGAGTACATGCCGGCGCCGAACAGCAGGGCGGCCGCGTTGGTCGTCCACACCGGGGGCTGCCGCAGCACCCGCAGGTCGATGAGCGGGCTGCGCGAGCGGGCCTCGGCCGCCAGCCACACCGCGAACAGGACGACGGCGGCGGCGAACAGGCCGAGCACCTTCGCCGAGCCCCAGCCCCACCGGCCGGCCTGGCTGAGCGGCAGCAGCAGGGCGACCAGCCAGCCGGAGAGCAGTACGGCACCGCCCCAACTGACTTTGCCCTCGGCCCTCTTGGGCGACTCGGGAACGTAGCGCAGGGCGATCAGGACCGTCGCGGCGACGATTGCGACCGGGATCCAGAACAGCCAGCGGTAGTCGAGCGCGGACACGATCGGACCGGCGGCCACCATGCCGACGCCGCCGCCGGCGGCGATCACGGCGGAGAGGTTGCTGATGCTCCCGCTGACCTCGCCGGGGGCGAACTCGTCCCGGATGATGCCGAAGGAGAGCGGGAACAGGGCGCCGCCGACGCCCTGGACGACCCGGGCGACGATCAGTACGCCGATGGTCGGGGCCAGCGCGGCGATGAGACAGCCCGCGAGGACGGTCACCAGGACGGCCACGAGGGTGCGTTTCTTGCCGGCGAGGTCGCCGACCCGGCCGAGGATCGGGGTGAAGACGGAGGCGGACAGCAGGTAGGCCGTCATCACCCAGGTCGCGGTGGACTGCGAGGCGTGCAGGGCGTGCTGGACGGTCGGCAGGGCCGGCGCGATCAGCGACTGCAGCATGGAGAACACGCCGGCACCGGTCGCGAGGACCGTGAAGGTGAGGCGGGTGGACGCGCGGGGCATGAAAAGGCCTCTCCCGAATCAGGGATGCGGTGGATCGAGTACGTGGGGGCACGGTCGTACGGGCCGTGCCGGGGAGGGCGGGGCCGGCCGGGCGGGCCGCGTCCGGCCACGGCGGAGCCGACCCCGCGCTGTTAAAGTGGAGGTACGCCTCCACTGTAGCGGAGGTGACCCTCCGCTTCAATCGATTCCCCTCCCGGGAGGCAGCAGTGACGGCCACGCCGTTCCCCGTCAGCGAGATCGTGGCGGCCCGCAGACCGCACCGTAAGGACGCCGCCCGCAACTACGACGCCCTGCTCGGCGCGGCCCGCGAGGCGTTCGCGGAACATGGGGCGGACGCCTCGCTGGAGGACATCGCCCGCCGCGCCGGCGTCGGCATCGGCACGCTGTACCGGAACTTCCCGACCCGCCGCGACCTGTTCGAGAGCGTCTACGCCGACGAGGTCAACGCGCTGTGCCGGGCGGCCGTCGAGCTGGCCGGCCAGGAGCCGTGGCAGGCGCTGACGGGCTGGCTGGACCGGTTCGCCGGGTACATGGTCACCAAGCGGGCCGTCCGCGAGGCCCTCGACGGCCAGTCGGACATCTTCCAGTCCTGCCGCGACTCCATGTACGCGGCCGGCGGCCCGCTGCTGGAGCGGGCCCAGCGGGCCGGTGTCGCCCGCACGGACATGGAGTTCGGCGATCTGCTGCGGATGGTCGCCGGGATCACGGCCACGGCCTTCGAGAACGACGCCCAGCGCGACCGGGTCCTGGCGATCGCCCTGGACGGCGTCCGCACCACCCGCTGACCAGCCCGATACGGGTCCGGTGAGACCTGGGCACGGCTTGGCCGGGGGGCACGCCGGTCATAGCCGCACCCAGGCCCCGCCTGCCCCGCCCGCGCACAGCCCCCGCCGGTCAGGCCCCCGCCCTCCGCCCGCACTCCCCCGCCGGCTACTTGATCAGCGCGTTCGCCGCCACCACGAGCAGTCCCAGCAGGGCGTCGCCCAGCCCCATCAGGACGGCGACCGGCCAGGTGCGGGCCGACCAGCGGGCGGTGATCAGGCCCAGGACGAACAGGATCGCGATGTTGAGGGCGAACGCCGCGAACTCGACGCCTTTGGCGGGCCACCACCCCAAGCGCGCGCCCCCCAGCAGGAAGACCGTGGGCAGGACGGCCGTGACGAGCGGCCACTCGTTGCGCAGGGCGAACACCATGTCCCAGCGGTGGTGCGGACCGCGCTCGGCGACGTAGTGGGCGTAGCCGTGGGCGAGGGCGGAGGCGCACGCGGTCACCAGCACCCACGCGGCGTCGTAGCCGCGGACCTCGGCGGAGGTGTGCCCGTACTGGGTGAGCGCCGCGACCATCGAGCTGGCGAGGACGGCGCCGTACACCCCGCCGAAGAGGACGACCTCGCGCGTGCCCTGGTGCCGGGACGGTGCCGTGCCGACGTCCGTGGAGTCAGCCATGTCCCCACGATCACGCGCGCCGGGCGCCTCCGCCACCGCGCGGCCCGACGAAGTGTCCTGCGACCAGGCCCGATGCCCCACACCCTGTCGACGGCGGCGCGGCGCGCACGCCGACTAGGGTCGGCGGCATGACGCCCAGCTTCGCGCTCCACATCCCCGAGGCCGACCTCGAACCCGAGCCCCTGGACCCGGAACAGATCGTCTCCGGGAACCCGGAGGTCACCGGGAAGGTGGTCTGGGAGTCGGCGGACGGCCGGCAGATCCGCGGGATCTGGCAGATCACCCCGGGCGTGGTCACCGACACCGAGGCGGACGAACTGTTCGTGGTGGTCAGCGGGTCGGCGACGATCGAGGTGGCGGACGGACCGACGCTGACGGTGGGGCCCGGTGACATGGCCGTGCTGCGCGCGGGCGACCGTACGACCTGGACGGTGCACGAGACCCTGCGCAAGGCGTACGCCATCAGCCTGTGACACCGGCCGCGGGCGGGCCCGTCGTACCGCGGATCTCCAGCGCCGGCACGGCCAGGTGTACGCGCCCCTCCTGCTCCGGCCGCCCGAAGCGGTCCAGCAGGCAGCGGGCGGCGTGCCGGCCCACCTCGTGGGGTGAGGTGTCGACGGTGGTCAGCCAGAGGTGCCGCAGCCGGGAGACGCTGGTGTTGTCGTACCCGGCCACCGACAGGTCGTGGGGCACCCGCAGGCCCAGCTCACCGGCCGCCGACAGCGCGCCCACCGCGGCCATGTCGTTGACGGCGAAGAGCGCCGTGGGCGGTTCGGGGCGGCTGAGCAGGCGCACGGTCCCGCGGTAGCCGCCCTCCTCGGTCAGGTCGCCGGGTTCGACCAGCGGCTCGGCGCCGTGCGCCCGCATCGACGCCTCGAAGCCCTGCCGGCGCAGTGCGCCGACGGCGCCGTGGCCCGCGAGGTGCGCGATCCGGCGGTGGCCGAGTCCGAGCAGGTGCTCGGTGGCGAGCCGGGCGCCCCGCTCGTCGTCGCCGGCGACGACGTCGACGCCCGGCGGCTGTGCCTCGCGCGCGCCCGCGACGACCACCGGCATCCGCCGCGCGAGCGCCCCGAGGCCGCCCGCGTCCGGCACCGTGCCGACCACCACCAGGCCGTCGACGCCGAGGTCCAGGAAGGGTTCGGCGAGGTCGTGGCCGACGCGCCGGTTGAGGCGGGCGTCGGCGAGGAGCATGCGCAGGCCGGCCGCGTGCAGCGGGGCGTTGAGCCCGTCGAGCAGGTCCACGAACCAGGGATTGCGCAGGTCGTCGAGGAGGACGCCGACGGTGCGGGTGCGCTGTTCGCTCAGACTGCGGGCCGCCGCGTTCGGCCGGTAGCCCAGCTCGCGCACGGCCCGCAGGACCGCGTCCCGCTTCTCCGGGCGTACCTGGCCGGAGCCGCGCAGCACCAGCGAGACCAGCGACTTCGACACGCCGGCCCGTTCGGCCACGTCCCGGATCGTCGGTGCTCTCATGGCATGGACCGTTCCATGCGGCGGGCCACGCTGTCAAAGGGTTGACACGCTGGTCATGTCCGAACAAAGGTGGCCTGGATCGCATGTGGACCGGTCCAAAAGAGGGAGGCTGTCATGGCGGACGCGCTCGGGGTCGCCGTCGTCGGGTTCGGCTGGATGGGCCGGGTGCACACCCAGGCGTACGCCCGCCTCCCGCACCACTATCCCCGGCTGCCGTTGCGGCCCCGGTTGATCACGGTCGCCGAGGAGGTGCCGGGGCGGGCCGAGGAGGCCGCCGAGCGGTTCGGTTTCGCCTCGGCGACCCGCGACTGGCGGGAGGTGGCGGCCGATCCGCGCGTGCAGGCGGTGAGCGTCACCGCGCCGAACTTCCTGCACCGGGAGATCGGCGTGGCGATGGCCCAGGCCGGCAAGCACCTGTGGATCGAGAAGCCGGTGGGCCTGACCGCCGGGGACGCCCGGGCGGTCGCCGACGCGGTCGCCGCGGCCGGCGTCCAGGGCGCGGTGGGCTTCAACTATCGCAACGCGCCCGCCGTGGAGGCCGCCCGCGAACTGATCGTGTCCGGCGAGCTCGGCGCGGTCACGCACGTCCGCATCCGCCTCTTCAGCGACTACGCGGCTCACCCGGACTCCGCGCTGACCTGGCGGTACGAGCGTGCGCGGGGCGGCAGCGGGGTGCTCGGCGACCTGGCCTCGCACGGCGCCGACCTGGCCCGCTTCCTGCTCGGCGACATCGCCTCGCTCACCGCCGACACGGCGGTGTTCGTGCCGGAGCGGGCCCGTCCGAGCGCTGCGACGGCCGGCCACGCCCTGGCCTCGGGCGGCGAGCCGGGCCCGGTCGAGAACGAGGACTACGTCGGCTGCCTGCTGCGCTTCGCCTCCGGCGCCCGCGGGGTCCTAGAGGCCTGCCGGGTCTCGGTCGGCGAGCAGAACAGCTACGGCTTCGAGGTGCACGGCACCCGGGGCGCGGTGTTCTGGGACTTCCGCCGGATGAACGAACTCCGGGTCAGCCGCGGTACGACGTACCAGGACCAGCCGGTGAGCACGGTGTACGTCGGCCCGGGCGCCGGCGAGTTCGCCGCGTTCCAGCCGGGCGCGGCCAACGCCATGGGCTACGACGACCTGAAGGTTATCGAGGCCTACCGCTTCGTCCGCTCCATCGCCGAGGGCACCCCGTACGGCACCACCCTCGCGGACGCGGTGCACAGCGCGACCGTGCTGGACGCCATGGCGGAGTCGGCGCGGAGCGGCCGGTGGGTCAGCCTGGAGGCATGTTGTACGGGGTGACCACCTGGATCGCCGACGGCAGCACCGGCCCGGCGGGCGGCAGCGCGCCGTGGAAGCGCATCACCTCGTGACAGGCCTCGCGCAGATCGTGCCGCAGGTCGTGGTGGAGCACGGCGGACAGGCGGTGTTCGCGCAGCAGGCGGGTGTTGTCCTGGTCCAGGTCGTGCGCGACGAAGACCGCGCAGTCCCGGCCGAGGTCGGCGAAGGCCCGCAGGGTGGCGTTGTTGCCGCCTCCGATGGAGTACACCGCCCGGATCTCCGGGTCGCGGTCCAGGGCGGCGCGCACCAGGTCGTACTGGGTGGTGTCCAGGCCCTGTCCCTCGGTGATCTCCACCAGCGTCCGCTGCGGCTGCCGGGCCCGCATCACGCTGCGGAACCCCATCTCGCGCTCCTCCTCGTTGCGGAAGAAGCCGCTGCTGAGGCTGGTGAGGACGTTGCCGGGCCGGTCGCCGAGCCACTGGCCCATCAGGTAGGCGGCGGTCGCGCCCGCCGCGCGGTTGTCGATGCCGACGTAGCCGACGCGGCCGCTGGCGGGCAGGTCGGTGACGAGGGTGACGACCGGGATCCCGGCGGCGGTGAGCCGGCCGACCGCCGCGGTGACCTCGGGGACGTCCGGCGCCTTGAGGATCACGCCCTGCGAGCCGCGCCGGGCGATCCGGTCCAGCGTGCCGACCAGCTCCCGGACCGGTCCGGTCTCGCGGAAGTGGAAGCGGGAGCGGACCACCGCCGGGTGCAGCGCGGGCAGTTCGGCCTCCAGCGCGGCGCGTACGGCGGTGGTGAACCGCTCGGGCGCCTGCGCCACGATGTCGACCATGAAGGTACGGCCGACCAGCCGGACCTGGGTGCGCTGCCGGTCGAGGTCGGCGATGGCCCGGCGCACCTCCCGCGCGGTGCTCTCCCGCACTCCTCCCCTGCCGTTCAGCACACGGTCCACGGTGGCCTCGCTCAGACCGGCCTGACGTGCGATCTCCCGGATCGGGAACGGGTGGCCCATGGACCGGCTCCTTGAGGGGTTTTTGATGGCTGCCTGCTGGTTGTCCGAGGGGTTTGTACTGACAAGAATGACAGGGCCGGGCCGCCTCCGGGACCGGAACCCCGTCCCCGTGACCTGCAAGCCCTTCCCGTGACCGAAAGAGGGACACCGATGTCCGTCGCCGCCGTGCCGGGCCGCGCCCGGCTCTCCGAGCAGGACTGCGACCTCGGCGCGTTGCGCGCCCTGGTGGAGCGGACCACGGATCCGGCCGGGTACCTGCACGCCGCGTCGGTCGTGGACGGCGTCCTGGCTGGACCGCGACGGAGGGCGAGGACACCATCCAGCGCGCCTTCCACGGCGCCGGGGACGACCGGCGGGAGCAGGCCGCGGCCCGGCTGCCGACGGGCAGGCTCGGCCGGCCGGACGAAATCGCCGACTTCGTGGTCTTCCCGCTGTCCGACCGGTCCGGCGTGGTCACCGGATCGGTGATCGACTGGGACCAGAACGTTCTGGGCGGACTCGACTGACCTTCCCCGCAGCCCATCCGCACCCTAGGAGCACCATGCGTATCGGAATCCTCGGCCTCGGCCGCATCGGCGCCTTCCACGCCGAGACCCTCTCCGGCCTCGACGCCGTCGAGTCGCTCGTCGTCGCCGACCCGTTCGCGGAGGCGGCCAAGGCCGCCGCCGAGCGGTTCGGTGCCGAGGTCGCGGACTCGCCCGAGGCCCTGCTGGCGGCCGGCGTGGACGGCCTCGTCGTCGCGGCGGCCACCGACGCCCATCCCGCCCTGATCCTGGCCGGTGTGGAGGCCGGCGTCCCGGTCTTCTGCGAGAAGCCCGTCGCCCGGACGATGGGCGAGGGGGTCGAGGTCCTCCAGGCCGTGCGGGGCAGCGACGTGCCGATCCAGATCGGCTACAACCGGCGCTTCGACGCGGGCTTCGTCGCCGCGCGGGCCGCCGTACGCTCCGGTGAGCTGGGCCCGCTGCACACGGTCCGCTCCACGACCCTGGACCCGGCGCCGCCGCCGGCCGGCTACATCGCCGCGTCCGGCGGTATCTTCCGGGACTGTTCCGTGCACGACTTCGACATCATCCGCTGGGTGACGGGCCGTGAGGTCACCGAGGTGTACGCGGTGGGCGGCAACCGGGGCGCCGACTACATCAAGGTGGCGGGCGACGCCGACACCACCGGCGCGATCCTGACCCTGGACGACGGCACCATCGCGGTGGTGTCCAACTCCCGCCACAACAAGCGTGGTTACGACGTGCGCATGGAACTCCACGGCTTCGCCGACTCCATCGCCGTCGGCCTGGACGACAAGCTGCCGCTGCGCTCGGTCGAGCCCGGCGTGACCTTCCCGTCCGGCACCCCGCACGACTTCTTCATGGACCGCTTCACCGACGCCTACCGCGCCGAACTGACCGCGTTCACCGAGGTCGTGGCCGGCACCCGGCCCTCCCCGTGCACCGTCGAGGACGCCCTGGAGGCCGGCTGGATCGCCGAGGCCTGCACGCTGTCCCTGCGCGAGCACCGGCCGGTGACGACGGCGGAGGTGCGGCAGGGCTGAGCCCCCGCGGCGCCGGGTGTCCGCCCGG
>NZ_JBEYXJ010000033.1:43342-74308 GCF_040645015.1 Streptomyces sp. NPDC046881
ACGGGCTGAGCAAGGTGGCCCCGAAGGCGTGACTAGGAGCTGAAAGCCGCGGCGTGGGGGGGGCCGCGGGGGGGCCCCCCCGCCCCCCCCCGTCCGTTCCGCGTCAGCCGCAGTACCGGATCAGCCACTCGTCGGGGTTGTAGGTGTCCCGCGCCGGGTCCGGCGCGGTCGCCGGCCTGGTCTCCACCGTGTCCTCGGGACGTATCCGCTCGGGCAGCGAGCCGAAGCGGTCGCGGCGCAGGACCGCGGCGTCGGCCGGGTCCCGGGGCGTGGTGCGGGCTTCCGTACGGTGTGTCATCTCGTCCTCCCGTCCGCGCGGGCGTTCCCCGTTGTCAGTCGAAACGACCGCGTGCCCCCGTTGGTTCCCGGCCGCCCTCCGACCGAATCCCTCGGGACAGCGAAGGAACCGGGCCGCGGTCGTCGACACCGCGGCCCGGTCCGGCAGGACGACCCGGCCCCTCAGGCCCCGCAGGACCGCAGGAAGCGGCGGGTGCGCACCGCGATCGGCAGTGGCTTGTCCGGCTCGCACGGGTACATGTCCTGCTCGACGATCGCGAACAGCTCCACGCCCAGTTTCTGCGCCGCCTCCAGCACCGGCCCCAGCTCCGGGACCCCGGACGGCGGTTCGCACATCACCCCGCGCCGCACCGCCGGCCCGAACGGCACCCCGCCCGCGACGACCTCGGCGAGGATGTCCGGGTCGACCTGCTTGAGGTGCAGGTACCCGATGCGCTCGCCGTAGGTCTCGATCAGCTTGACGCTGTCCCCGCCGCAGTAGGCGTAGTGCCCGGTGTCCAGGCACAGGTCGACCAGTTCGGAGTCGGTCGAGTCCAGGAAGCGCTCGACGTGCTCCTCGGTGTCGATGTGGGTGTCGGCGTGCGGGTGCACCACGATGTCCAGGCCGTAGGTCTCCTTGACCTCGTGGCCGAGCCGCTCCATGCCCTTCGTCAGGTGCGCCCACTGCTCGGCGGTCAGCTCCGGCGGCTCCAGGATCTCGGCGGTCTTGTCGTCCCGCCAGAAGGAGGGGATGACCACCAGGTGCCGGGCGCCCACCGCCTGGGTGAGCGCGGCGACCTGGCTGACGTGCGCCCAGGTCTGCTCCCAGACGGCGGGGCCGCGGTGCAGGCCGGTGAAGACCGTACCCGCCGAGACCTTCAGGTTCCGCCGGGCCACCTCGTCGGTGAGCCGTGCCGGGTCGGTGGGCAGGTAGCCGTAGGGGCCGAGTTCGATCCAGTCGTAGCCGGCCTCGGCGACCTCGTCGAGGAAGCGTTCCCAGGGCACCTGCTGCGGGTCGTCGGGGAACCAGACGCCCCAGGAGTCCGGAGCCGAGCCGATCCGGATGCGGTCGAGCGGAGTGGGGTGCGCCATGATCAGGGGTTTCCTTCCGGGGAGGTGGCCACGGGTGCGCTCAGGTCGCCCTCCTCGGGCAGTTCCTCCACGTCGACGCCGCGCACCTGGGCCAGCTCGTGCTTGAGCGCGGCGAGTTCGGCGCCGCCGGCCATGTGGTTGGTCAGCTCTTCGAGGCCGATCTCGCTGCGTTCGGCGCTCAGTTCGAGGGTGCCGAGGCGCAGCACGCTGAAGTGGTCGCCGACCATGTAGGCGTGGTGGGGGTTGTGGGTGATGAAGATGACGCCGAGGCCGCGGTCGCGGGCGGCGGCGATGTACTTCAGCACCACGCCGGACTGCTTGACGCCGAGGGCGGCCGTCGGCTCGTCCAGGATGAGGACGCGGGCGCCGAAGTAGACGGCGCGGGCGATGGCCACGCACTGGCGCTGGCCGCCGGAGAGGGTGCCGATGGGCTGTTCCAGGTCGTCCAGGACGATGCCCATGTT
The DNA here is from genome assembly GCF_040645015.1 of Streptomyces sp. NPDC046881. Classification (NCBI taxonomy): domain Bacteria; kingdom Bacillati; phylum Actinomycetota; class Actinomycetes; order Kitasatosporales; family Streptomycetaceae; genus Streptomyces; species Streptomyces sp. NPDC046881. Next base: position 45,175 of record NZ_JBEYXJ010000033.1, read on the forward strand.
GCGCAGCTCCCGGTCGGCGGTCTCCTTCATGCGGGGGATGTCGAGCCGGCGCAGCGGCCAGGGTCCCTTGGTCATCTCGGAGCCGAGGAAGAAGTTCCGCCACACCGGCATCAGCGGGACGGTGGCCAGGTCCTGGTAGACGGTGGCGATGCCCCGGTCCAGCGCCTCGCGCGGGGTGGAGAAGCGCACCGGCTGCCCGTCCACGAGGAACTCGCCCTCGGTGTGCTGGTGCAGCCCGGAGATGATCTTGATGAGGGTGGACTTGCCGGCGCCGTTGTCGCCGAGCACGCAGGTGACCTGGCCGGCGTGGACCAACAGGTCGACGCCGTGCAGGGCGCGGATGTTGCCGTAGGACTTGCCCGCGCCGCGCAGTTCGACGAGGAGGCCGTCGGCGGAGGGGGGCGTGTCCTGGACGACGGTGCCGTGGGTGGTCTGGTCGGTCATCGCTTCACCTCCGGGTCGCCGTGCGCTGGACCCACAGATTGATCAGGACGGCGCCGAGCAGCATCACGCCGAGGAAGGCCTTGAACCAGTCGGGGTTCCAGCCGGCGTAGACGATGCCCTGCTGCACCATGCCGAACATGAACGCGCCGAAGACCGGGCCGATCGCGGAGCCGTAGCCGCCGGTGAGCAGGCAGCCGCCGATGACGGCCGCGGCGATGTAGATCAGCTCCTGGCCGACGCCCTCGCCGGACTGCACGGTGTTGAACGAGAACAGGTTGTGCATGCCGACGAACCAGGCGCCGAAGCCGACCAGCATGAACAGGGTGATCTTGGTGAACCTCACCGGGACGCCGACCGCGCGGGCGCTCTCCTTGTTGCCGCCGACGGCGAAGATCCAGTTGCCGTACTTGGTGCGCAGCAGCACCCAGGTGGCGAGGGCCGCGAAGACCAGCCACCAGATGACGGTGATCTTCACCTGGACCCCGGCCACGTCGAAGGTGGAGGCGAAGATCTTCCTGGCCTGGCCGAAGCCGTCCATGTCGCTGATGTCGTCGGTGGCGACGTTGCCGGTGACCAGCTTGGTCACGGCGAGGTTGGCGCCCTGGAGGATCAGGAAGGTGCCGAGGGTGACCAGGAAGCTGGGCAGCCCGGTCTTCACCACCATCCAGCCGTTGAAGGCGCCGATCCCGAGCGACACGATCAGGGCGACGATCACGCCGGTCCACACGTTCACGGTCAGCTGGTAGCTGAGCATGCTCGCGGTGAGCGCCGAGGAGATCACGGCGACGCCGGAGGAGAGGTCGAACTCGCCGCCGATCATCAGCAGGGCCACCGGGAGGGCCATGATGCCGATGGTCGAGGACTGGTACAGGATGTTCGCCATCGAGCTGCCGTCGCGCACCGGCGGCGCCGTGATCAGGAAGAAGACCAGGACGGCGACGGCGCCGAGGAAGACGCCCACCTCGGGCCGGGCCAGCAGCCTGAGGGCCAGCGGGCGCCGGGCGGTGCGGCCGTCTCTCTGCTTCGGGCCGGACGCCGGCGGCCCGCCGACCGCCGGCTCAGCCTGCTGGGTCATGCTCATCACCGGGTGCCCTTCGCGGCGAACTCGGCGACCCTGTCGACGTTGGACTTGTCGACGAAGGCCGGGCCGGTGAGCACCGGCTGCTCACCGCCGCCGCTGTAGTTGCCGTTGTTCTTGTAGAGCCACAGCGAGTCGACCGCCAGGTAGCCCTGGAGGTACGGCTGCTGGTCGACGGCGAACTCGATGGTGCCGTTCTGCACCGCCTTGACCAGTTCCTTGTTGAGGTCGAAGGTGGCCACCTTGGCCTTGCTGCCGGCGTCGCCCAGCGACTGCACCGCGGTCAGCGCGAAGGGGGCGCCGAGGGTGACGACGGTGTCGACGGACTTGTCCTGCTTCAGCTTGGCCGTGATGGTCGACTTGACGGACGGCATGTCGGTGCCGTTCACGTACAGGGTCTCAGTGGTCCCCTGGAACGTCTTCTTCACGCCGTCGCAGCGCTGGGTGAGGCCCACGTTGCCCTGTTCCTGGATCACGCAGACGATCTTCTTGGCGCCGGTGGTGTTCAGCTTCTTGCCGAACGCCTCGCCCGCCACGCTCTCGTCCTGGCCGAAGAACTCCAGCAGGCCGAGCTTCTTCCAGTCGCTCAGTCCGGAGTTGAGGCCGACCACCGGTATGCCGGCCTGCGTCGCCTTGCCGATCACGCCCTTCATCGCGTCGGGCTTGGCCAGGGTGACCGCGATGCCGTCGACCTTCTGGTCGATCGCGTTCTGCACGTAGTTGGCCTGGTTGCCCGCGTTGGGGTCGGCGGAGTAGACGAGCTTGATGTTGTCCTTGGCCGCCGCGGCCTCGGCGCCCTTGCGGACGGTGTCCCAGAAGGTGTCGCCGGGCGCCTGGTGGGTGACCAGCGCGACGGTCATGCGGGGGGTGTCGGCCTTGCCCGCGGAGGCGTTCGCCGCTTCCTCCTCGGCCTTCTTGCCGCCGGAACTGCTGGAACAGCCGGCGAGGGTGAGGGCTGCCGCAGCGGCCATGGCCACGACGGGGGCCAGTCTGCGGGAGCGGGGGCGAGAAGAGCGGTCCATCTTTCCTGCACCTCACTGTGCGTGCGACGGGGCAAGGGACGCGATTGCGTTGGGACGGGATACAAGCCTCTGCCGAGCCCGCTGTCAATACTTTGTTAAGACATCATTTCACAAGCAGGTCCGAATGTAAGTACAAACTAGGGACACCCCCCGGCACGGGACCCGAGGAGCACGAGCCCAGTACACCGCACCCCGCAGCGAACGGCACCGCCGCACCACCGACCAGTCCAGCCAGGTGAGACGGCCCGCTGGTCAGAACCCGAAGCGGAACCACCCACCCCGCCTGGGGCGGAACCACCTCTTTCCCACATCCCCCCTCGACCGCCCCGGCCGCGCGGGCCGCTCGGCCCGTCCGCCGCCAACGGCCCAGGTGACGGTGACGATTACGTTTCGGGCAAGAGACCCCTCGTTGCGACCGGAGCTATTGACGCATGAGCGGACATGGGGCTGTCATTACGCCCACGATGTTCGGTCGAGTTGGTTTCTGAGCGGTTTCGAAGACCTTTCGGTGATCAACTCACCTCCTTGGCCGAACCCTGTATTCCTCAGGAGCCGCCATGCGCCTCTCCCCCTCCGGTCTGTCCCTGCCCGGTCCCAGCCGTCGTTCCCTGCTCCGCGGAGCGGGCGGTGCCGCCCTGCTCGCCGGAGCCGGCATACCCCTGCTGTCCGCCTGCGGGGGCAGCGGCTCCGGCTCGGACCCGAAGACCGTCACCGTCGGCTCCAACCAGTCCGACGCCGTGCCGAAGAAGGCCTACGGTGACATCTACACGGCCTTCACCCAGCAGTCCGGCCTCAAGGTCGATGTGAACACCAAGGACCACAACACCTTCCAGGAGCAGATCAACTCGTATCTGCAGGGCACCCCGGACGACGTGTTCAACTGGTTCGCCGGGTACCGCATGCAGTTCTTCGCGGCGAAGGGCCTGGCCAGCCCCATCGACGACGTGTGGGAGAAGATCGGGGGCAATTTCCCCGAGGCGATGAAGAAGCTCAGCAAGGGCGCGGACGGCAAGTACTACTTCGTGCCGCTGACCACGTATCCCTGGGCGGTCTTCTACCGCAGAAGCGTCTTCCGGCAGCACGGTTACGAAGTCCCCGCCACCTGGGACCAGTTGGTCGCCCTGTGCAAGCAGATGAAGAAGGACGGCCTGGTCCCGATCGCCTTCGGCGACAAGGACGCCTGGCCGGCGATGGGCACCTTCGACCAGATCAACTTCCGCCTCAACGGCTACGACTTCCACGTCCGGCTGATGGCCGGGAAGGCCTCCTGGACCGACGCCAAGGTCAAGGCCGTCTTCGACCACTGGGCCGAGCTGCTCCCCTACCACCAGGACGGCTTCATGGGCCGTACCTGGCAGGACGCCGCGCAGACGCTGGTGGCGAAGAAGGCCGGCATGTACCTCCTGGGCTCCTTCGTGGCACAGCAGTTCACCGACAAGGCCGACCTGGACGACCTCGACTTCTTCCCCTTCCCGGAGATCGACTCAGCGTACGGCCAGGACACCGTCGAGGCGCCCACGGACGGCTTCATGGTCTCCAGGTCGCCGAAGAACCACGCCGGTGTGGTGAAGCTGCTGGAGTTCCTCGGCACCCCGCAGGCCGAGGAGATCTACCTGACGAGCGACCCGAGCGTGGTGGCCGCCTCCGACAAGGCCTCCACCTCGTCGTACTCGGCGCTGCAGAAGAAGGCCTTCGAGATGATCTCCGGCGCCAAGAGCCTCACCCAGTTCATGGACCGCGACTCCCGGCCCGACTTCACCTCCACGGTGATGCAGCCCGGCCTGCAGAAGTTCCTGCAGAACCCCAAGGGCGTGGACAGCCTGCTGGCGTCCGTCGAACGCCAGAAGAAGACGATCTTCGCTTCCTCGTGAGCGGCCCGATGACCACCGACACGACGACGAAGACCCCGGAGCCGGCCGCGGTGCCGGCTCCGCGGACCGCGCCCGGGAAGAAGCGGGTCGTGCGGGGCCACCGGCGCCTGCTGACCCGCCGTGACCGGTTCACACTCGCCCTGATGGCGGGCGTGCCGACCGTCCTGCACGTGATCCTCGTCTGGGTCACCGCCCTCGCCTCGATCCTCCTCGCCTTCACCACCTGGGACGGCATCGGGTTCGACTCCATCACGTGGGTCGGCCTGGACAACTTCCGGCAACTGTTCACCGACAACCCGCAGTTCTGGCCGGCCGTCCAGCACAACGTGATCTGGTTCCTCGTACTGATCCTGATCCCGACGCCGTTCGGCCTGTTCCTCGCCGTACAGCTGGACAAGAAGATCCGCTTCACCCGGGTCTACCAGACCGCGTTCTTCCTGCCGGTCGTCATCTCCATGGCCTGCATCGGGTTCGTCTGGCAGCTGGTCTACAACCCGGACACGGGCCTGATCAACAGCGTCGTCGGCGCCAACAAGCCCGGCCACTACATCGACTGGATCGGCGACCCGCACCTCAACCTGTGGGCCGTCCTGATCGCCGCGTCCTGGCGGCACACCGGCTACATGATGATCCTGTACCTGGCCGGCCTGAAGAGCGTCGACCCGTCGCTCAGGGAGGCCTCCGCACTGGACGGCGCGGGCGAGTGGCAGACGTTCAGGCACGTCGTCTTCCCGACCCTGCGCCCGACCAACACGGTCGTCCTCGTCGTCACCATCATCGAGGCACTGCGCGCCTTCGACCTGGTCTTCGTCTTCAACAAGGGCTCCCAGGGCACCGAGTTGCTGTCGATCCTGGTCACCAACAACATCATCGGCGAGTCCAGCCGCATCGGGTACGGCTCCGCCATCGCCGTCGTCCTGCTGGTGATCTCCCTCGCCGTCATCATCCCCTACCTGATCGCCACCTTCCGGAAGGAGCGGCGCGCATGAGCGGCACCACTCTCCCGCTGAAGCGGCGCGCCCCGGTCCGCCCCGCCCGCGTCCTGCTGCACGTCTTCCTCGCGGGCACCGCGCTGGCCTGGCTCGCCCCGCTGCTGTGGGCGGTCTTCTCGGCGCTGCGCCCCTACGGCGAGACCAGCGCCAAGGGCTATGTGTCCTGGCCGGACAAGCTGAGCCTGGACAACTTCACGAACGCCTTCGAGCAGTCGGACATGACGCACTACTTCGGCACCACGCTGCTCATCGCGGTGCCGGCGGTGCTGCTGACGCTGTTCCTGTCCTCCTGCGTCGCGTTCTACGTCAGCCGGTTCGACTTCCGGGTCAACCTCGCGCTGCTGCTGGTGTTCACGGCCGGCAACCTGCTGCCGCAGCAGGTCGTCATCACCCCGCTGTACCGGCTCTACCTGCTCACGGATCTGCCGGGCATCACCGCGAGCGGCAAGCTGTACGACTCCGCGCTGGGCCTCGTCCTGATCCACGTGGCGTTCCAGTCCGGGTTCTGCGCCTTCGTGCTGAGCAACTACATGCGCTCGCTGCCGCACGAGCTGACCGAGGCCGCGCTGGTCGACGGCGCCTCGGTGTGGCGGCTGTACTGGCAGATCACGCTGCCGCTGTGCAAGCCGGCGATGGCCGCCCTGGCGACCCTGCTGTCCATCTGGATCTACAACGACTTCTTCTGGGCGCTGGTGCTGATCTCCACCGGCGAGAACATGCCGATCACCTCGGCGCTGAACAACCTCTCCGGGCAGTACTTCACCGACCCCAACCTGATCGCCGCCGGCTCCCTGCTGACCGCGATCCCCACCCTCGTCGTGTACTTCGTGCTCCAGCGCCAGTTCGTCAGCGGCCTGACTCTGGGGTCCAACAAGGGCTGAGGCGTACGGCGGTGACTACAACCCCGAGGGCCAGGGGGCGTGGGTGCCGGTCGCGCAGGACGCCACGGAGCTGCGCACCGGCAAGGACACGCCCGGGTCGGTCGCCGTGGCGCCCGCTGACGTGGCGGTGGTGCGGGAGCCGCGCGGTCGGTGAGCCGCGCCGTCGTGCGGGGGGGGGCGGCTCAGTGAGCCGCGTCCAGCCGGGCGCGCTGCTCCACGGTGAGGTCCAGGTCGACGGCGGCGAGGCTCTCGTCGAGCTGGGCCACCGAGGAGGCGCCGACGAGCGGGATCACGGGCAGCTCACCTCCCATCTGCCAGGCGAGCACGACCTGGTTGACGCTCGCCCCGGTCTCCCGCGCCACCTCGCGGAGCACCTCGAGCCGGGCCGGGGTGCCGGGGTGGTCGTAGTCCCGGGGCAGCGGCTTGTCGGCGCGGGTGTAGGCGCCGGTGAGCAGCGGCGAGTAGGCGACCAGGGTCAACTCCGGCTCCGCCCGCAGATAGCTCAGGAGCTGGGCGTCCGCGCCGCCGAGGCTGCCGTCCGGGAACAACTCGCTCGGCACGTCCGTCCGGGGGCGCAGATGGCTGTGCTGGTACTGGAGCACCTCGTACCCCGGCAGTCCCGCCGCCGCCGCGAGGGCGCGGGCCCGCTCCACCCGCCACACGGCGTGGTTGCTGACGCCGAGCAGGCCGACGGTGCCCTCGGCGACGAGCGCGGCGAAGCCCTCGACGGTCTCCGCGAGCGGGACGGCGGGGTCCTCTATGTGCGCGTAGAGCAGGTCCAGCCGGTCCACGCCGAGCAGTTCCCGGCTGCGTTCGGCGGACTCCCGGATGACCTCGGCGGACAGTCCCTCGGCGTTGTCGGTGTAGCCGGTGCCGGGGGCGAGGGGCCGGGCGCCGAGCTTGGTGGCGATGACGATCTCGTCGCCGACGCCCCGGCTGCGCCGCCACTGCCCGAGCAGTCGCTCGCTCTGCCCGCCCTGGCCACCGTCCTCCCAGAAGGCGTAGTTGTCGGAGGTGTCGACGAAGGTCCCGCCGGCCTCGACATAGCGGTCGAGGACGGCGAAGGAGGTCTTCTCGTCGGTGCGCGACCCGAACAGCATCGCGCCGAGCGCGAGCACGCTCACCTCCCGGCGGGTGGCCGGATCGGTGCCGATGGTGCGGTACTTCATGCTGGTCCTCCTCGTGCATGACTGGTAGCACGGGAGTGTTCAGCTTGAAGTGCACGCGAAGTCAAGGAACTTCACCCCGGCTTCCCGGAGGTCTCCTGTGCTGCGAGCGATGCTGACGGCGGGCGCGGTCCTCACCGCCCTCCTGACCCCTGCCGCCACCCGCGCCGACGAGACCGGGCAGGACGTCCCCCGGCTCACCGACCGGCAGGGGCGGGTGCTCACCCTGCGCGGCTGGAACATCGAGGACAAGGTGCACCGGGGCGAGGAGGCCCTGACCGCCGTGACCGAACGCCATCTGCGCGACCTGCGCGCCCGGGGTTTCGACTTCGCCCGGCTGCTGGTCTTCTGGGACGACCTGGAGCCCGAACCGGGGCGGTACAGCCGCGGTTACCTGCGGAAGATCGAACGCATCCTGGACTGGGCCCGGCGCCATGACGTGAAGGTCGTCATCGACGCCCACCAGGACGTCTTCGGACCCGCCTTCGGCCATCGCGGCATGCCCGAGTGGGCGACCCGGACCGACGGGCTGCCGTTCACCGCGCACCCGGACGACTGGTTCGCCGAGTACTTCGAACCCGCCGTGCAGCGCGCCTTCACCCATCTCTACCGGGACGAGGACCTCCGGCGCGCCCAGGCCGCGATGTGGCGCACCCTCGCCGCCCGCTTCGCCCACCACCCGGCGGTGCTCGGCTACGACCTGATCAACGAACCGATGGGCGAGCAGCGCCCCGGGGAGGACCTCGCGACGGCCGCGCGCCGCATCGAACGCGAGCAGCTGACGCCCCTGTACAACCGCCTCGCCGAGGCCGTCCGTTCGGCCGACCGGGACGCCTGGCTGTTCGTGGAACCGACGCCGATCGTGGGCGAGGGAGTGCCGACCGGTCTCGGCCGCGTCCACGATCCCCGGGTCGTGTACGCGCCGCACTTCTACAACGCGGCCATGGAGTCGGGCGCCGACTACGACCCCGGGGCCGGCTGGATGGAGGCGTACGAGCGGGCCGTCACCGCGTACCCGAGGCGGTACCGGGTGCCGGTGGTGGTCGGCGAGTGGGGTCCGCCGGACAGCTCCCTGCCGCGCATGAACCGTTTCTACCGGGACGCGATGGCCTCGCTGGGCCGCTACAGCTCGGGCTGGGCGGGCTATGTGTGGTGCTACGGCGGCGGGTACTGCGCGGTGGACGGCACCGGTGCCTTCCGCGCCAACAAGGAGCTGACCGCCGAGCCGTACGCGGAGGCCGTGGCAGGCACGGTCCGCTTCGCCGGGTACGACCCCGGGGCGGGCGTCTACCGGCTGACCTACCGCGCGGCCCCGCACGGTCCCCGGACGACCACCCTGTCCCTGCCGCCGGGCGCCTGGCGCGTCACGGCCGCCGGCGACGCGCGCGTCGTGCCCGGCCCGGCGGGCCGGGCCCGGATACTGGCCGCCCCCGGAGGAGAGGTGACCGTCACCGCGACCCGCGGCTGACCGGGCCGGCGGAGTGTCGGTGACGACCCGTCTGCCGTTCAGGGTGTGGTCGCGGCGGCTGCCCGATTCCGTGGTCGTCGTCCTCAGGGGCAGACGCCGGACTCGCTGTTGCCCCCTGTCCATCCTGCTCCCGCGCGCGGGCCCGCGCAGCTCGGATCCTCGGGGTGCAGCACGCCCTCGCGGTGACTAGCGTGTGAGTGAGCGAGACCGCGGCGCGCACCCCTCTCGATTGAACACGTGACAACTAACGGGCAAGCATTCAATCGGAGATGACGAAGGACATGGCGCCACCGGGCGCCGGGGCCCTCCGGGTGCGGGTCCGCGAGGTCGAGTTCATCCCCAACGACGAGCCCCGCGAGGGCGCGTTCCTGCACACGTGCACACCTGACGAGATCAAGGAACGGACGGTGTTCACGGACACCGTCCTCCTGCCCGGGCCCTGACCGGCCGCAAGGAGGTACCCGTGAAAAACATCGACACAGGCCGGTTCGGGCCCGTGGCGCCAGCACCGGGTACTCATGTGAAGATCCACAACAACTCATCCTCCAGCTCGCGCCAGCGTGCGCACCGGACGCTGGCGAACGCGAAACCCGAACCGTCGCCGATCTCCCTGGTCTTGATCGCGCTGGTCCTGCTCGCGACGACAGTGATGTTGGGATGGTTCGGCTACGAGGATTTCGTGGGGGCGCTGACGTTCACCGGCCGCCTCACCGGTGCCGTACTCGTCGCGGTGGCCTTCACCACGCTGCTGGGCGCCATCGCGGCCGCGGACCACTGGCTGTCGGACAAGTACGACTACTCCGGCGTGATCGCGCTGATCGGCTCGTTCGCGGCCACGCTGACCAACCTGTTCGTGTGGGCCGAGATCCTGAAGAACGGCGATTACTGGTACTACAAGGTGGTGTTCGGTCTCCTCACGGTGGGTTCGGCCTGGGCCGCCTTCACAGTGTTCCGCACGTTGGACGAGATCCCCGCGCCCAAGCGGGTGGCCGCCACGCTGGTCGTCACGACGGTCATCGCGGTGGCCAACTTCGGCTACCAGAACCTCTACCAGCCGTCCCAGCGGGAAACCCTCCCCGTCATCAGACTGGACGTGGGGAAATCCATGCAGAACCGGGGCGGCAAGTCGTTCTCCGTACCGGTGGACATCCATATCGAGAACCGCGGTGATGCGGCTTTCTATGTTCTGGGCACCGAATTCCACGCCATGGCGGAGCAGGTGCGGATGAGCCGGAAGGACAGGACCATTCAGGACTGGCGGGCTGACGCGGAGAGCTGGAAGGACTTCAGGGCGTACAACCCGGTCTCCCGCAGGGAGATGCACCAGCGGGGCCAGTTGGTATCGGCGCAGCCATGGATGCCCTACGGGCACTGGATCTACGCCAAGGACACGTTCTCAGCCCGAGTGGTCGTACAACTACCCAAGAAAACGAAGTACGACCAGCTGACGTTCTACGCCAGCGTGCACCTCACGCGCAAGGACCTCTCTTCCGTGGACCGCCTCAAGCCCAGCGGGAGCTCCTGGGAGAAGAAGCCCCGGGTGGCAGGGTGGGTAATGGACCAGAAGGACTTCAGCACCCTCGCCTACAAGAGCCGGATCAGGGAGAACAACGCGATCGACGCAAGAACGAGGAAGCCCCGGTACATCACCGTGTACTGGCAGTTCGGTCAGCATGGCGTCAACGTCTTCGAAACGATCAACGCGCCGGGCGCCAAGGACGAGTCCGGGGAAGTGGTGGGAGACCGGTACGGAGTACGCCAGGTGGACACGGGCCCGGTCGCGACGACCCTGTGGGACGTCAAGACTCAGCGCTGACCGGTACGCAGTCCCTCCAGCCACACCACCAGCGCGAGCGAGCCGTTCACACGGTCCCAGGAGTGCGAGTCCCCCAGGCCCAGCCGAGCCTCCCGCACCGCCTGGCAGAGGACGTCGATGTCGAACATCTCCGCCGTGAGCGGATGCCGTGCGGAGCGGCACAGGTCGATGAGTTCGTCGCCGTGGGTCCGCAGGCCGTGGGCGTACGGCTCGTTGAAGGGGATCTTCGCGGTCCGGTCGCGTATCCGGGGCGGCAGGAGATCGGCCATGGCCTCGCGCAGGAGCGCCTTCGGACGGCCCGGACGGAACGCGGCGTCGCCGGGGAGGCGGCGCATCGTGGCGACGACCTCCGGGTCGAGGAACGGATGCGAGAGGAAGAAGCCGTTCTGCTGTGCGCAGCGCAAGGACAGCGGGTCGGGCGCGGCGAGGTAGTTGGCCGCGTCGTACAGCGACTGTTCCGGCGTGCGCCCGAACACGAAGCGGCTCTCCGCGGCGCCGGCCGCCCGGTAGCCGTGCGCCCGCGCGAACCCGCGGCGCAGCCAGGGCGGACGGGTGAAGTGGCCGAGGCCCCCGAGAACCGTGCCGTGGTGGACGAGTCTGGTGACCCGTTCGGCGGCCAGCGGCAGCGCCGGCTGCACGACGTGCGTGCGGACGACGTCCCGTACTCCCCGCCCGCTCGCCGCGGCCCGGACCCGCGCCTGACGTGTCATCTCCCGGAACCGTCCGGACCGGGCCAGCGCGTGCAGGTGGAACGGGTTGGCGTCCACGATCGGATCGGCTCCGCAGCCGGTCAGGAGGGTGTCGCAGCCCAGCTCCGCCGCGGCGGAGTGCAGCCTGTTCCAGAAGGGGGCGCGGAAGGCGTGGGCGTGGGGCTCGTCGGCGTCCCCGGCGTGGTGCAGGAAATCGTCGAAGTCGGCCACGTCGTCGGCGTCGACGATCACCGGGCGGGCGCCGGGTGCCTGCCGGCGGACCGCCTCCACCGCCTCGTCGAGGTACGGCCGCTCGCCGGCCAGCTCTCCCCGGTCGAAGCGCCCGGCGAGCAGCACCAGGTCGCCGGTGCCGCCCGGTTCCGCGGCGAGCAGGCGGGCGGCGAGCAGCGCGACGCTGGTGGAGTCGGTGCCGCCGGAGACATGGCAGGCGACCGTCCGGCCGAGGCGGCGCCCGACCGCGTGCTCCAGTGCCCGGCGCAGGTCCTGCCCGGGGCCGGTTCCGTCCGCCGCCGGTCCCGGCGGGGCGTCGGTGTCCCGGGTGCGTCCCGGCACCCGACGACGCATCCGCCCGGTGGCCGAGAGCTCCACCACCTCGCCGCCCAGCACCCGGCGCACCCCGGCGAACGGGCTCAGCTCCGTGTGCGGTTGTGCCATGTTGCCGGTCAGGTACCGGCAGAAGTAGCGGGGTTCGAGTTCCGTGGCGCTGCCCAGGGCGCGCGCCGAGGTGCTCACCGCGCTCACCCGGCCACCGGACTCCCGGTAGAACAAGGGGATGCGCGCCTGTCGGTCCCGTATCAGCAGGACGCGGTCCTGGTACACGAGGACCGCCGCGAAGTCGCCTGCGGGCAGGGGTGGTTCGGGGCCCGGTCGGGCGAAGGCGTCGAGGAGGGCGCTGGCGCCGGTCAGGCGGTCGCGGACGGAGCCGGCCCAGCCGACGACCGCCGCGGTGCCGGCCGGTGAGGACACCGTCGTCACGAGGCCGCGCCGGACCATGGACTCGGCCGTCCGGAGCCGGGGTGTGTCCCCGTCGAACTCGACTCGGAGCGCTTCCACGGAGACGCCCTCAACCGGCGATCGAGAGAACCGGTGTGAAGGAGTGCCCTCGCGGATCGGCGTCGGGGATGCACAGGCCGGCCGAGGACGTCCAGGCGTGCAGGGCGAACGGGTGCTCGCGCACACCGACATGGAGGACGGCCTTGAGACCGCACCGCCGCAACAGGACGAACGCCGTGACGGCCTCCGTCTTGCAGTCGTCGTTGACGAGCCAGCTGCTCCGGCTGTGTGCCTCGACCGCTCGCTTCAGCCGTGCGACGTCCGCCGGGGAGGGGATGTCCGCCCGCGCGTAGGCCGGGGCGGCCAAGGGCAGGAGCCGCAGGACACGGCCGAAGCCCAGCGTCCGGATCAGCAGGTGCGCGCCGCGCAGCCAGAGGCCGACCTCGGCGTCCGTGTACGCCTTGCGGCGGGCCGTGGCGCAGCCGGCCCGGACGAGTCCGGTGACGAGTTCCGCGCGTTCCGCGGAGTCCTGGCCGGCGAGCTTGCGGACGTCCGCGGCCGTCATGCCGAGGAAGCGCGTCCGCCGCCAGTCGGCGATGAGCGCCCCTGCGGCCAGCCGGGTGACACGGCAGTGCGGGGAGAGGATCCGCTCCATGGCCACCAGGGGGTCGGTGTCCTGTGTCACCGCACCACCTCCCATGCGCCGGTGCACGGTGTCAGGACTGGTATCCGTGACCGTCGTAGCTGCCGCCGCTGAAACCCCGGATCAGCCGGCCGCCGCCGAGGAGAACAAGCCCACGCGGCCTACGCAGCCGCAGAAATCGGATCAACATCGCCTACCTCCAGAGCCGGGTGGCGCCGATCAACTCCAGGCTACTCGGCCCCGAACACCTCGCAACCGAGGTCCTCCGGCGTACCGGCGCCGGTCCCGGACGTCGGGGCACCGCCGCAACCGGCAGCCGTCCTCAGGGCGCATGGCGGGGTGCCGTGGGTGCGGGGCCGGCCGAGAGGGCGCTCGGTGCCGGGGCGGGTCCGGTGGGGGTGTGAACCACCATCGGGTCGCGCCCGCCGGCAGGTCACCGGTGGACTGCGTCCGGCAGACGGGCTGGGCCGGCCCCCGTCGACCGGTATCCACCACACACCGCGGTTGCGGGTCCCGGCACGCAGTACCCCGGCGTGGGGATGGAAGACGAGGTCTCCGACGGACGCGTTGGGCAGACTGGTGGAGAAGTTCCGCGCCGGAGCCCGCTTCGAACGCGGACACCACGCCGAACGCCCGGCAGCCCGCATCGCATGAGGCGCGTATCGGCGGGACGGGAAACGCGATGGACACGGCGATCTCGACGCCCGTACCCTCGACCGGCCCCGACCTTCCCACGTTCGAAGAGGTGCATTTGATGACGGTTCAGGCAGTCGCGGCCCACTCCCGTCGGCCGCTTCACCCAGCCGTTGTGACCTCCCCGGACCGAAGGAATCCCCGTAGTGGATCTGCCACGTAGCTTCACCATCCGCGAGAGCAGCCATCGCCTCTGCAACCCGTTCACCAGCGAGAAACTGGCCATCCTGGGCCAGGCCATCAGCCCGTCGCCGGGCACCCGCGTGCTCGACCTCGCCTGCGGCAAGGGCGAGATGCTGTGCACCTGGGCCCGCGACCACGGCGTGACCGGCACCGGGGTGGACATCAGCACAGTCTTCCTCGACACCGCACGCGAACGGGCCGTGGAGCTGGGCGTCGCCGACCGGGTCGGCTTCGTGCACGCGGACGCCTCGGGCCACGTTGCCGACGATCCGGTGGGCATCGCCGCCTGCGTCGGCGCCACCTGGATCGGCGCAGGCGTGACGGGCACCGTCCAACTCCTGCGGCGCAGTCTCCTTCCCGGCGGCATGATGCTGATCGGCGAACCGTACTGGCGCCGCGAGCCCCAGGACCAGGCCACCGTCGAGGGCTGCCACATGACCCGCCGGGACGACCTGCTCCCGCTGCCGGAACTGCTCGAACAGTTCCGCACCCTGGGCTGTGACGTCGTCGAAATGGTCCTCGCCGACCAGGACAGCTGGGACCGGTACGCCGCAGCGCAGTGGCTCAACATCCGCCGCTGGCTGGATGCCAACCCCGACGACGAGCTCGCCGACGAGATGCGCGCGGAACTCGCTGCGGCACCCGTCCAGCACGCCAGGTACCAGCGCGAGTACCTCGGGTGGGGCGTGTTCGTCCTGATGGACCGCTGACACACCACTCCACATGAGCCCCGGCGCCACCTGCCGGGGCTCACCCGCGCACCGCACCTCGAAATCAGCTGGGACGCGGCCCGTGTCCGTGGGTGGTTCGTCGATGTGGCGACCAATGTGAATCGCGGGGATGGCCCTCACACTGCATGAGCCGGGCCGGGATGCGGCGTTGGCCGCGTTACGGATACGAAGGCGTGGCTCAGGTGGAGACGGGGGTGCGGGACAGTGCTGTGCGCAGAGCGAAGATGCCGAGCAGGCCGCCTGCCGTGAACCGCTGGGCGGTCATGACGCGGGGCCGGGCGGCCAGAAACCCGGACACCCGTGCCGCACCCAACATGATCACAGCGTTCACGGTGATCCCCACAATGATCTGTACACCGCCGAGCTGGAGCAGTTGCCTCCAGGCCGGACCCGCCTGAGGGTTCAGGAACTGCGGAAGCAGGGCGGCGTACAGCAGAGCGATCTTAGGGTTGAGCAGGTTGGTCAGCAGCCCCGTCGAAAACAGTCGGGCGTCGGAGACCGGGGGCAGGTCCTGGGCCGGGGCGAAGGGCGAACGGCCGCCGGGCTTGAGCATGCCCCAGGCGAGGTAGGCCAGGTAGACGGCCCCGGCAAGCTTGACCACTGTGTAGGCCACCGGCACGGCAGTGAACAGCGCGGAAAGGCCCGCAGCCGCGGCCAGCAGGTAGCACAGGAAGCCCACGGCGGTCCCACTGAGGCTGACCAGACCCGCCCTGCGGCCTTGGGTGATCGCGCGGGATGCGAGGTGGATCATGTTCGGTCCCGGAGTCAGGGCCATGCCCAGTTCGACCAGAGCCACTCCTCCCACTGCGGACAGAGTGATCACCGGTCAGCCTCCTGGTAGTTCGTCGGGTGCCTGGTACCCCGGAGTGGGGATGCGCCCACTGCAACGGACAACCGGCGCATCTACAGCGCCTGCTTCGCCCACCGCAGGATACGGCCTTGCCGTTCGGCCATCCACGCTCGCTGTTCGCCTCCGCGACAGCGGCTTGAAGCCGTTCCAGCTCGGCCCTCGCTCAGCTCCTCCGCCCGAGCCAACGCCACCCGCTCACGCCGCTCCAGCACCCCCAGCACCGACGCCATCCGCCACCTCCCAGCACACCCCGCACCGACGGAGGGTGGCAGCCCTTCGTCCTCGGCGCTACGCCAGCGCAACTGAACCTGCCGCAGGGTCTCGGCCTGCGGGCCGGGCCGGTAATCCGGCCCGTGGCGGAGGTGTTCGAGTAGCCGGGGGCCTGGTTCAGTTGGCCCGGTAGCGGGAGGCGAGAGCGGGGCTCTGTCCGCCGAACGCGGCGAGGTGGGCCTGGAAGACGGCGTCGAGCAGGCCAGCGTCCTCGACGCCGGGGGCGCAGACGACCTCGCCGAGTTCGAGGCCGCGCAGGCCGGCGGTGACGACGTCCTCGGCGCTCATGCGGGGCACGACGCTCATGTCGAGGCCCTGGCGCGTGTGGAACTCGGTGGCGACCACTCCCGGGCACAGCACCTGGACCTGGACGCCGGTGTCCTCCAGCTCGGCGCTGAGAGTCTGCGACATGGCGACGAGGTGGGCCAGGCTGCCGGCGTACACCGCGCGGCGGGGCATCACGGACTTGTCGGCGGGACCGCTGAAGGCGATCATCCCGGCCACGTTGATGATCTTCCCTTCGCCGCGTTCCCGCATGCCGGCGACGGCGGCGCGGCTGAGCATGGTCGGTGCGACGACCTTGACGTGGACGAGTTCGCGGGCCTTGTCTGCGGGCAGCTGGGCCAGCGGCATGTAGTGGGCGACTCCGGCGTTGTTGACGAGCATGGTCAGCGGCTCGGTGGCGCAGATGCCGGCGACGGTGTCGACGCCGATGTCGGTGGACAGGTCCGCGGCGACGGTGCGGACGGTGACCTCGGGGTGGGCGGTGGCGAACTCCTCCAGGCGGTCCTTGTTGCGGCCGACGATGATCAGGTCGTAGCCGTCGGCGGCGAGGCGTTCGGCGAAGGCCTTGCCGATGCCGGAGGTGGCACCGGTGACGAGGGCGAGCTTGCTCATGGGAGTGTTTCCTTTCAGAGGGTGGCCGAAGCGGCCGGGGTGGGGTCCTGGCGGAGCCAGGCGTGTTCGGCGCGGTACTGCTCAGCGACGGCCTCGGGCCGGTCGTCGCCGAGGTGGTGGTCGCCGACGGTGTAGCCCTTGCGGTTCAGGTACCAGGCCAGGAACCGGTAGGAGGGCCTGTAGCGGGCCGGCTCGTCCGGGTCGACGGTGAGCCGGGCACCCGGCAGAACGGGGACGAGGGTGTCCTTCTCGTAGATCCAGGTGATCCGGGCGATGCGCCACTGGCCATCGGTGCCCCGCTGGGCTCGGTACTGCGAGCGGCAGGCGGAGGCCGGATCCGCCTCCGTGCCGTGGACGTCGATGCGCCACTCGATGATCAGCGGCAGTTCGGCCAGGGCCCCGTCGCCGTCGATGCGGACGGCGGGTGGACCGAGCCGGTGCACGGCGTAGTCGCCGCGCCCGGCCATAGCGCGGGTCTGGCGGACGAACTCGGCTCCGCTGCCGGTGAACCAGCTCATCTGGACCATGGAGTCGTCGGCGAAGCAGGCCGTCATCTCGGTGTACCAGCCGCGGTCCCGGCTCCGGCGTTCGCGCAGCACCAGCTGCGTCACGTCATCGGCCGACATGGGGGCCCTCCTTGTGCGAAGTGAAGGCGGTCGTGGTTCAGGCACTCAGGCGGTGCACGAGCTGCGTGAGCCCGTGTGCGCCGGCCAGGCCGCGCTCGGTGACCGGGGTGCAGTCGATTCCGGCCTGGCGCATGGCCCGGTCGAACAGCTGCATGTCGAGGGCTTCGACGGCGGAGAGGTGGTCGACGTTGCCGGGCCGCACCATGGTGTTCAGCAGGGACAGGGCCGCGCTGGCGGCGCTGCCCAGCTTCAGGACCTCTACCAGCCGGGCGGGGTCCAGCTCCAGCCGGGTGGCCAGTTCGACGATCTCGGCGATCGCGGCCTGGTTCATCATCAGCAGCGCGTTGTTGAACAGCTTCGCCGTCTGACCCGCCCCGGCGTCACCGAGGTGCACCACATGGCCGGAGAACGAGCGGAACACCGGCGTGCAGCGTTCGGCCGCGGACTGCGGGCCGCCGACCATCACGGTCAGCCGGCGCTCCTGCGCGGCCGGGCGGCCGCCGCTGACCGGCGCGTCCAGCACCTCGACGCCGCCCTTAGCGCACAGCTCGGTCAGGCGGACGGCGTTGCCGGGCAGGCCGGTGCCATGGTTGACCACGATGGCGCCGGGACGAAGGTCTTCGAGTAGCTGATCGGCAAGCTGCAGGACGTCGTCGTCGGTGCCCACGCACAAGCAGACGATGTCGCAGGCGGCGGCCAGCTCACTGAGCGTGTCGTGCCGCTGGTGGGGGACCTCGGCGAGGCCGTCCAGGGAGGTGGGGCGCCGGGCCCGGGCGTGCAGGGGCAAGCCGGCTTCGGAGATCGCGGTGGCCATGGGCAGGCCCTGGTCACCCAGCCCGATGAACCCCACGACGGGTCGTTCAGGGAATCGTGCTCGTGTCACGCCTCCACGGTCGGCGAGGACCGTGTGACCAGCCAGTAGACCGGTTTTCCTGGGAATGGCAGTACCAGGCTGGTCATCGACTCATTTGCCACAATCGACCGTATGGCGACCACAGAACTCGGCGCGGCCCTGCGCCACTGGCGCGATCACGTCCCGCCCCAGGCCGTCGGCCTGCCCGGCGGGGGTCGCCGGCGTGCCGCCGGGCTGCGCCGCGAGGAACTGTCCCAGCTGGCCGGCATCTCCGCCGACTACATCATCCGGCTGGAACAGGGACGCGCCACCAGCCCCTCACCCCAGATCGTCGAAGCCCTGGCCCGCGCCCTGCGGCTCACCCAGGACGAACGCGCCCACCTGTTCCGCCTGGCCGGCCTCGCGCCGCCCGGGCCCGGCATGGTCCCGCGGCACATCACCCCCGGCGTCCACCGCATGTTGGACCGCCTGGCCGGCACACCCGTCGCCGTCTTCGACGCCGCCTGGAACCAACTGCTCGCCAACCCCCTCTACACGGCTCTCATGGGCGAATGGCAGGGCGACGACCTCAACGGCGTCTGGCGCAACTTCCTCAACCCCGACAGCCGCGTGCGCGAGACGCCCGAATCCAGGGGCGCCCTGCAGGCCTCCCTCGTCGCCGACCTGCGCCACACCGCCGCCCGCTACCCCGACGACGCAAACCTCAAGGCCCTCATCACCGAACTGCGCCGCCGCAGCGCCCACTTCGAGACGCTGTGGGAGTCGGGCGCGGTCGCCGAGCACCAGGCCGCCCGCAAGACCGTCGACCACCCCATCGTCGGCGCGCTGACCCTGGACTGCGACATCCTCGGCGTCACCGGCAGCGACCTGCGGATCATGGTCTACTCCGCCCAGCCCGGCACCGAGGACGCCGACCGGCTGGCGCTCCTGAACGTCATCGGGACGCAGTCGCTCCTCGGGTAAGAAGCGAGTTACAAACCGAGGGACACGGCTGGTGCTCGAACTGCTCCTGACGCAACCACCCGTCAAGCGACCGGAGCTCTTCTTGCTGGCGCTCGCTCTAGATCCGTGACACGGGCGCCCAAAACATGATCAAGGGCCCCACCTCACGTTGTGAGGTGGGGCCCTGCGACCTGCGACGACGGAGCTTCGCTCCCGTCGGGACGACAGGATTTGAACCTGCGACCCCTTGACCCCCAGTCAAGTGCGCTACCAAGCTGCGCCACGTCCCGTTGCGCACACCCGCGGTGCCCCGCGTGATCGTGCGGACAGCACTTTACCCCACACCGGGGGGTGTGCCGAAGAAGACCCGGGCGGGGCGGCGGACAATCGGCGGTATGACGAACACCGGCGCATCGGATGCCAGGGACCGGGACGTGGCGGGGCGGGCCCGGAACGCGCGGCCGCGGGACGGGCTGGGGCGCCCGCTGCCGTACGGCGCCGAAGGGGTACCGCGGCAGCCGGAGGGCATCGTGCGGGCGCCGCAGGAGACGGTTGCCGAGGCGCAGGCGCTGCTGGCCGAGGGGCGGCCGTTCCACGCGCACGAGGTGTTCGAGGACGCCTGGAAGTCGGGCCCGCGGGACGAGCGCCCGCTGTGGCGGGGGCTGGCCCAGCTGGCGGTGGGCCTCACCCACGCGGCCCGCGGCAACGCCGTCGGCGGGGCGCGGCTGCTGCGACGGGGCGCCGGCGCGGTCGAGGAGTGGGAGACCGGGCGGGGCGAGGACCGGCCGTACGGGCTGGACCTGCCGGGCCTCACCCGATGGGCGCGGGAACTGGCCGACCGGGTCGAACACAGCTCGGCCCCCGTGGACCCACGAGCCGAGGCACCCCGCCTGGGCCCCTGAACCGGGGGCGGGCGTCGGGCAGGCCGAGGCGGTGGGCGTGGTGTCCGGGGCGTGCGGCAGACTCGGGGCGTGCGAAAGATTCATGTCATCGGTATCGGCGCGGGCGACCCCGACCAGCTGACCCTGCAGGCGGTCAAGGCGCTGCGGAGCACGGACGTGTTCTTCCTGCTCGACAAGGGCGAGGTGAAGAGCGACCTGACCCAGCTCCGCCGGGACATCCTGGACGCGCACCTGCCCGAGGGGTCGTACCGGGTGGTGGAAGCCCGGGATCCGGAGCGGGACCGGAAGGCGGGCGGTGCGGCCTACTCGCCGGCCGTCGGGGACTGGCGCAGCGCCCGCGCCGGGATCTACGAGCGGCTGATCGCCGAGGAACTGGACGAGGACGGCACCGGCGCCTTCCTGGTGTGGGGGGACCCGGCGCTGTACGACAGCACGCTGGCGATCCTGGAGGAGGTGCGCGAACGCGGCGCGGTGGAGTTCGCGCACGACGTGGTGCCCGGCATCAGCAGTGTCTCCGCGCTGGTCGCCCGGCACCGCACGGGCCTGAACCGGGTCGCCCGGCCGGTGCAGATCACCACCGGGCGGCGGCTGTCCGAGGGCTTCCCGGAGGGGGTGGACGACGTGGTGGTGATGCTGGACGCCCACCAGGCCTTCCGCCGGTACGCCGAGGAGGACATGGACATCTACTGGGGCGCCTACATCGGCACGCCGGACGAGATCCTCGTCTCCGGTCCGATCGCGGAGGCCGGCCCGCGCATCGAGCGGCTGCGGGCGGAGGCCCGGGAGCGCAAGGGCTGGATCATGGACACCTACCTGCTGCGCCGGCACTCCGCGCGGAACGGCGAGGCCCAGGACTGACCGGCCCGGGACCGGCTCGACCGGCCGGGACCGGCTCCACCGGGCGGGTCCGGCTCCACCGGGTCCACCGGGCGGGACCGGCTCCACCGGGCGGGTCCACTCCACCGGGCGGGGGTCCGGCTCGACCGGGCAGGTCCAGAGCGGCGCGGGCAGGTCCGGCTCGACCGGACGGGGGTCCGGCTCGACCGGCCAGGTCCAGAGCGCCGCGGGCAGGTCCAGAGCGGCGCAGGCAAGTCCAGAGCCGCGCGGGCACAAGGGTGAGCGGGCGCCGTCGTACGCGCCCGTCCGCCGCCCGGGTCGCTACCGTCGGTCCATGGAGTCCATGGCGTCCGTGCGTGCCGTCCTGATCGACATCGACGGGGTCCTCACCGTGTCCTGGAAGCCGCTGCCCGGCGCGGTGGCGGCGTTGCGCGCGCTCCGTGCGGCCGGGCTCGGCGTGGCCCTGGTGACCAACACGACGTCCCGGACCAGGGCGTCGATCGCCGAGACGCTGGCGGAGGCCGGGTTCGAGGTGGGCGCGCAGGACGTGCTGACCGCGCCCGCCGTCACCGCCGCCCATCTCGCCGAGCACTGTCCGGGCGCCCGCTGCACGCTGCTGAACAGCGGGGACATCGCCGCGGACCTGGGGGACGTCACGCTGGTCGAGGAGGGTGCCGACGTGGTCGTGGTCGGCGGCGCCGGGCCCGGGTTCGACTACGCGGCCCTGAACCGGGCCTTCGGCGAGCTGCAGCGGGGCGCGCGGCTGGTCGCCATGCACCGCAACCTGTACTGGCGCACCGACGCCGGGCTCCAGCTGGACTCGGGTGCCTTCCTGGTCGGTCTCGAACAGGCGGCGCGTGTGGAGGCGGAGGTCACGGGCAAGCCGTCCCGGGCGTTCTTCGAGGCGGCGCTGGCCCGGCTGGGGGTCGGCGCGGAGCAGGCGCTGATGGTCGGCGACGACATCGAGTCGGACGTGCTCGCCGCGCAGCGGGCCGGGCTCACGGGTGTGCTGGTGAGGACGGGCAAGTACCAGCCGGAGACGCACGCGCGGGCAAGCGGCGCCCCGGACCACGTCGTGGACTCCTTCGCGGACGTCCCGGAGCTGCTGGGGCTAGCGCAGTAGCAGTTGCAGGCCGCCCACGACCGTCGCCGCGATCACGAGTTGTTCGAAGAGTCGCTGGTTGATCCGGTTCACAGCCCATGTGCCGAACAACGCGCCGGGCACGACGAACACCACGAGCGCGGCGTCGAGGAGCAGGGAGTGCCCGTCGATCAGCCCCAGGCCCGCGCTGAACGGCACCTTCGAGACGTTCACGATGAGGAAGAAGAACGCGGAGGTGCCCAGGAAGCCGAGCTTCCGGAACCCCGCGGACAGCAGGTAGAGCGCCATCACCGGCCCGCCCGCGTTGGCGACCATCGTCGTGAACCCGCCGAGCACGCCGTACGAGCGGGCCTTCACCCGGCCCGCCCGGGTCGCGACCGCCTCCGGCGCGTCCGGAGCCTCGGTGGTCCGCCGGCGCCACAGCGTCACCCCGGCCATCAGCAGCAGGATCGCACCGATCGAGGTCCGTACGATCCCGTCGTCGGCCCACACCAGGAAGAGCGTGCCGGCCACCACGCCCACGGCCACGGCCGGGAACAGCCGCCACAGCGTGGGCCAGTGCGCGTGCCGCCGGTAGGTGAGGACGGCGAGCACGTCGCCGGCGATCAGCACGGGCAGCAGCACACCGGTCGAGGCGCGGGCGGGCAGCACCGCGGCGAAGATCGCGAGGCTGACCGTGTTGGCCCCGCTGACCGCGGTCTTGGAGAAGCCGACGAGCAGGGCCGCGAAGGCCAGCGCCGCGAACCCCCAGCCGGACAGGTGCCAGAGCGTCATCGTGTTCATGGAGGAACCGATGCTATGCACATGCATGGGTCCGGCGTAAGCGGGGTCTCGCCGGTCGGTCCCGGTGCCCCGGCCGGCGTACCGCCTAGCGGCCCGTGTCGTACCGCGCCCGCAGCTCCCGCTTGAGCACCTTCATGCTCGGTCCGAGCGGCAGCCCGTCGGTGACCTCCACGCGCCGCGGGTACTTGTGCCGGCCGAGGTGCTCCTTGGACCACTCGGTGAGCGCGGCGGCGTCGGGGGCGGTGCCCGGCTCCGGGACGACGACGGCGCACACCTCCTCGCCGTGCAGCTCGTCGGGCAGGCCGATGACGGCGACCTGGGCGATCTGCGGGTGGCGCATCAGGACCTCCTCGACCTCCCTCGGGTAGACGTTGTAGCCGCCGCGGATGATGACGTCCTTCTTGCGGTCGACGATCCGCAGGAAGCCCTCGTCGTCCTTGGTGCCGAGGTCGCCGGTGCGGAACCAGCCGTCCACCAGGGCCTCGGCGGTGGCCTCGGGGCGGCCGAGGTAGCCGGAGAAGACGTTGTGGCCGCGGATGACGACCTCGCCCAGCTCGCCGGGCGGCAGCAGCTCGATCCGGCCCTCCAGATCGGCGCGGGCGATCTCCACGTCGACGCCCCACAGCGGGTGGCCGATGGTGCCGGCCCTGGTGCCGAACACCGGCTGGTTGACGGTGGCGGTCGGCGAGGTCTCCGACAGCCCGTACCCCTCGTAGATCTTCGTCCCGAACGCGGCCTCGAACCGCTCCAGCACGGCGACCGGGAGCGAGGCCCCGCCGGAGATGCACACCCGCAGCGCGGGGAGCCGCTCGGCGTCGGCGGCGGCCGCCGCGAGGGCGACGAACATGGTCGGCACGCCCTGGAAGGTGTTCACGCCCTCCTGCACCATCAGCTCGATGGCCCGGGCCGCGTCGAAGCGGGGCAGCAGCACGAGCGTGGCGCCGGCCCGCCAGGTGGAGTTCAGCGACACCGTCTGGCCGAAGGCGTGGAACAGCGGCAGCGCGCCGAGGGAGATGTCGTCGGCGCGGATGTCGTTGGCGTCGAAGGCGTTGACGGTCGCGTTCATCACCAGGTTGAAGTGGCTGAGGACGGCGCCCTTGGGGACACCGGTCGTACCGCTGGTGTAGAAGACGACGGCGGGGTCGTCGGCGGCCCGGGTGACGTACGACGGGAGGGGCTCGGCGTCGGCCGCGAGCTTCTCGAACTCGCCGCCCAGGGTGACCGCCCGGACGCCCGTGGCGCGTGCGGCGGCGGTGCCGGTCTCCGCCTGCGCCGGGTGCACCAGCAGCAGCGTGGCCCCGCTGTCCCGCAGGACGTGCTCGACCTCGCCGGCCGACAGCAGCAGGTGCACGGGGACGACGACACCGCCCGCCGCCGCGATCGCGTAGTAGGCCACGGGGAACTCGGCGGTGTTGGGCGCCATGAGGGCGACCCGGTCGCCGGGCCGTACGCCGAGACCGGTGAGCGCGCCGGCCTGGGCCAGCGCCCGCTGCCACACCTCGGCGAAGGTGAGCCGCAGGTCGCCTTCGACGAGGGCGGTCTTGCCGGGGCGGCGCCGGGCGTTCTCGGCGAGGATGGCGGCGACGGACAGGGTGGCCATGGAGTGGTGCTCCGTTTCCTTGCTGCGGCTCGTGTACCGGATCCCCGTGCGGGGAGCCCCCGTGGGGAAAGGTCTAGTGCCTCTCGACCAGCACCGCGCTCCCCTGCCCCACGCCCACGCACATGGTCGCGAGCCCGCGGTCCGCGCCCGTGCGCCGCATCCGGTGCAGCAGGGTGGTGAGGATGCGGGCGCCGGAGCAGCCGAGGGGGTGGCCGAGGGCGATGGCGCCGCCGGTGGGGTTCACCAGGTCCGGGTCGATGCCCAGCTGGTCGACGCAGGCCAGGGCCTGGGCGGCGAACGCCTCGTTGAACTCGGCCTCCTGGACGTCTCCGGTCTCCCAGCCGGCCCGGGCCAGCACTTTGCGGGTGGCCGGGACCGGGCCGAGGCCCATCACGTCGGGGTGGACGCCGGCGGAGGCGCCCGCGACATAGCGGCCGAGGGACTCCAGGCCCAGCTCGTTCAGCGCCTCCTCGCTGACCAGCAGCAGGCCGGCCGCGCCGTCGTTCATCGGCGAGGCGTTGCCGGCCGTCACGGTGCCGCCCGCGCGGAAGACCGGCTTGAGGCGGGAGAGCTTCTCCAGGGAGGTGTCCTCGCGGACGCACTCGTCCTGTTCGACCACGACGCCGTCGGGGCGCTCGACGGGCAGGAGTTCGTCGTCGAAGTGGCCGTTCTTGCGTGCGGCGGCGGCCAGTTGGTGGCTGCGCAGGGCGAACTCGTCCTGCCGGGCGCGGGAGACGCCGTACCGCTCGGCGACCTCCTCGGCGGTCTCGCCCATGGAGAGCAGGCCGTGCAGCTCCTTCATGGCGGGGTTGACCAGCCGCCAGCCGAGCCGGGTGTCGTGGGTCTCGATGCGGTGCGGCAGGGCCTCGTCGGGGCGGGGCAGGACGAAGGGGGCGCGGCTCATCGACTCCGAGCCGCCGGCGATCACGATGTCGGCCTCGCCGGCGGCGATGGTGCGGGCGGCGGCGGTGACCGCTTCGAGTCCGGAGGCACACAGCCGGTTGACGGTGGCGCCGGGCACGGAGTCGGGCAGTCCGGCGAGCAGGGCGGCCATCCGGGCGACGTTGCGGTTGTCCTCGCCGGCCTGGTTGGCTGCGCCCCAGTAGACGTCGTCGATGCGGGCCGGGTCGAGCGCGGGCACCTCGGCCACCAGGTGGCGGATCACGGTCGCGGCCAGATCGTCGGGCCGGACGGAGGAGAGGGCTCCGCGCAGCTTGCCGATGGGGGTGCGGCGGGCGGCCGCGAAGTGGACGGGACGCACGGCTGGGACTCCTGACCTACGACGCTGTGGATCACGGACCTGCACAGCACTTAATTAGCACTGCTAGTTTTGGACTATAGACCCCCGACCGCCCCGCTGGGAAGATCCTCCAGGACCTTCCGAGGCAGCTGGAGGAGAGATGCCCCACGTGCGCGAGCACACCCTCGACGGCACCCACGGCCCCCTCGCCGTGCACGAGTGGCCGCACCCGGCCCCCCGCCGGCTGGCCCTCCTGGTGCACGGCTACGGCGAACACGCCGGCCGGTACGCGGAACTGGCCGGTGCGCTCACCGGAAACGGCGCCGCCGTGTACGCGCCCGACCACGCCGGCCACGGCCGCTCGGCCGGGGAGCGGGTGCTGATCGAGGACTTCGAGGACGTGGTCACGGACGTGCACGCGGTGGCGGAACTGGCCCGCGCCGCCCACCCCGGACTGCCGCTGGTCCTGGTCGGCCACTCCATGGGCGGACTGATCGCGGCCCGCTACGCCCAGCGGTACGGCGACGAGCTGAGCGCGCTGGTCCTGTCCGGCCCGGTGATCGGCACCTGGGAGCTGCCCGGGCGGCTGCTGGCGGCACAGGAGATCCCGGACGTCCCGATCAGCCCGTCCGCGCTCTCCCGGGACCCGGCCGTGGGCGCCGCCTACGCCGCGGATCCGCTGGTCTGGCACGGGCCCATGAAGCGGCCGACGCTGGAGGCGTTCGTACGGACCCTCGAAGCCGTCGCCCGGGGCGGTGACGTCGGCCCGCTGCCCCTGCTGTGGCTGCACGGCGACGACGACCGGCTGGTGCCGCTGCCCGGCAGCCGGACCGGGGTGGAGCGGCTGAGCGGCGGGCGGCTGACCGAGCGGATCTTCCCGGGGGCCCGGCACGAGGTGTTCCACGAGACCTGCAAGCACGACGTCTTCGCCGAGGTGCTGGGCTTCCTGGACCGGGTGCTGCCCCGCTGATCAGCCGGTTTGCTCCCCCTGGGCAGCGGGCACCCGCTCCCACGGACATGACCGTGCACAGCTCACGAAAGGGGACGTACGCGCCATGACCGTGGTCAAGAGCACGCTGCCCGAGGAGGCACTCCGCGTCACCGGGACCGCCCTGCAGGAGACCCTGGTCGACCTGCTCGGCCTGTCGCTGATCGGCAAGCAGGCGCACTGGAACGTCGTGGGACCCCGGTTCCGGTCGATCCACCTCCAGCTGGACGAGGTGGTCGCCGCGGCCCGGGAGCACTCGGACACCGTGGCCGAGCGGGCCGCCGCGCTGGGCGTGCCGCCGGACGGCCGGCCGGAGACCATCGCCGCGGCCTTCGCGCTGCCCGGCGCCAAGGACGGCTGGCTGCGCGACACCGAGGCGGTCGAGCTGATGGTGTCGGCGCTGGAGGCGGCCGTCGGCCGGCTGCGCGAGCGGATCGAGGCGACCGAGAAGGCCGACCCGGTCACCCAGGACCTGCTGATCTCGGTCACGGCCGACCTGGAGAAGCAGCGGTGGATGTTCGAGGCGGAGAACCACCCGCGCGACGACGCCAGCTAGGACACCCAGCCCGCACGGAAGGGGAAGACCCGTGGCCGACGCCCTGGAGATCGAGGCGCTGTGGGAGGACTTCCACCGCGTGGTGAACATGACCTCGGCCGAGCTCGCGGCCTGGCTGAGGGTCCGCGACGCCGACGAGGAGACGGAGCCCCTGCCGGAGGAGGCGGGCACGCCCACCGGGCAGCACGTCCTCGCGATCCTGCAGAAGCGCCGTACCGACCTCACCGACGAGGACGTCCGGGTCATGTACCAGGTCGTCGACACCGTCGATGGCCTGGTCGACCCGGAGAACGAGCCGGAGCCGGAGAACACGCCGGAGGACACCCGCCGGCGGCACCGGCTGATGACGCTGGGCCACGACCCGCTCAAGCCGTAGCCGGTGCGGTCGTGAACCGCGACGAACGCGTCGTGCACGAGCTGGTGTCCGCGTACGGGCGGACGTACGCCGAGGAGGCGGGCATCCGCCTGAAGGACACCCCCCAGCCGCTGTACCGGCTGCTGGTGCTGTCCCTGCTGCTGAGCGCCCGGATCCGGGCCTCGGTCGCGGTGGCCGCCGCCCGGGCCCTGCACGAGGACCACCTGGACAGCCCGCGCCGGATGGCCGAGGCCGGCTGGCAGCAGCGGGTGGACGCGCTCGGCCGCGGCGGCTACCGCCGGTACGACGAGCGGACGGCCACCCAGCTCGGCGACGGCGCCGAGCTGCTCACCGAGCGCTGGGGCGGGGACCTGCGCCGGCTGCACCGCGAGGCGGAGGGCGACCCCGGCACCCTGAAGCAACTCCTCCAGGAGGAGCCGGGCATCGGGCCGGCCGGCGCCGACATCTTCCTGCGCGAGGCGCAGCGGGTGTGGCCCGACATCGCGCCCTACCTGGACGGCAAAGCGCTGTCCGGCGCCGGACGGCTCGGCCTGCCCGAGGACCCCGACCGGCTGGCCGGACTGGCCGGGGACACCCAACCGGCCGTGCTGGCCGCCGCGTTGGTGCGGGCGGCGCTCGACAGACAGGTGGCCGAAGACTGTCTGCGCCGCGCCGCATGATCGTGTCAGACTGCTCCCGCACGTCCCGGACCGACCGCCGGGACCGGACGGGTGGAGGAGCAGCGCGTGACGGGGACCGGCCCGCGGATCCAGGACACCATCGACACGACCCGGCCGCATCCGGCCCGGGTGTACGACTGGTTCCTCGGCGGCAAGGACAACTACCCGGTCGACGAGGAACTGGGCCGGCGGATCGCGGCGATCGACGAGGGCGCCCCGAAGGCCGCCCGCGCCAACCGGGCGTTCATGCACCGCACCACCCGGACGCTGGCCGCGGAGCACGGCATCCGCCAGTTCCTGGACATCGGCACCGGCATACCGACCGAGCCGAACCTGCACCAGATCGCCCAGTCGGTCATCCCGGACGCCCGCGTGGTCTACGTCGACAACGACCCCATCGTGCTGGCCCACGCCGGCGCGCTGCTGCGCGGCACCCGCGAGGGCGTGACGGAGTACGTCCAGGCCGACGCCCGCGATCCGCGGACCATCCTGGAACAGGCCGCCCGCGTCCTGGACCTCGACCGCCCGGTGGCCCTCTCCCTCATCGCCCTGCTGCACTTCGTCGCCGACGAGGACGGCGCCCACGACCTGGTGGACACCCTGGTCGGCGCGCTGGCACCGGGCAGCTGCCTGGTGCTGTCCACGATGACCGCCGACTTCGAACCCGAGAACGTCCGCAAGGGCATCGCGGCCTACGCGGCCGGCGGGGTCACCCTGGTGGCCCGCTCCCACGCCGAGGTGGGCACGTTCTTCCGGGGACTCGACCTGCTGGAGCCCGGGATCGTCTCCGTGGCGCAGTGGCGGCCCGAACGGACACCGGACGGGCCGATCTCGCTGTACGGCGGGGTCGCGCTCAAGCCCTGAGCCGGGCTAGGGCCTTTCTTCCGGATCAGGCCGGCCCCGGGCGACCGCGCCACCTGGCCGACCCGAGCGGGGCTTGGCACGCACATCTGCGGCGTTGT
>NZ_JBEYXJ010000034.1:0-71893 GCF_040645015.1 Streptomyces sp. NPDC046881
GGCCCGGGCGTGCCGCTGGGTGTGGGCCGTGGGGCCACCGGCAGGCGGCCGGCGCGTCCCGCGGCTCCCGCCCGTCGCTCCACCCGCACCGCCGGCGGCCCTACCCGAAGGGCCCGGGCGTGCCGCTGGGTGTGGCCCGTGGGGCCGCCGGCAGGCGGCCGGCGCGTCGCGCGGCTCCCACCCGTCGCTCCGCCCGCACGGCCGACGGCCCTACCCGAAGGGCCCGGGCGTGCCGCCGGGTGTGGCCCGTGGGGCCGCCGGCAGGCGACCGGTGCGTCCCGCCGTTCCCGCCCGCCCCACCTGGCCGGCTACCGCTCCAGCAGCATCCGCTGCAACTCCCGGGCCGCGCGCGGTGGAGCCACGTCGCTGCGGTGGGCGAGGGCGATGGTGCGGTGCAGGCCGGGGCGGGCCAGGGGGGTGACGCGTAGGTCCCGGCCCGCCCGGGCGGCCACCATGCGGGGTACGACGGCCAGCCCGAGACCGGCGCGGACGAAGCCGAGCACCGCGTCCATCTCGCCGCCCTCCACCGCGAAGTCCGGCTCGAACCCGGCCGAGCGGCACGCGGCGACGGTCAGCTCCCTGAGGTCGTACCCGTGCCGGAACATCACCAGCCGTTCGCCCTCCAGGTCGCCGATCTCCACCGCCCGCCCGTCCCGGCCGGGCACCGGCGCCTCCGGTGAGGACACCACCACCAGGTCCTCGCGCAGCAGCTCCACGGTCGTCAGCGCGGGCGCCGGCGTCGGCAGCGGCAGCACGACCAGCGCGAGGTCGAGCGCACCGCGCGCCAGCTCCCGCACCAGGTCGTGCGAGCCGCCCTCCTCGATCAGCAGCCGGATACCGGGGTACCGGTCGTGGAAGGCCCGCAGCACGTCGGGCAGCAGCCCCGTGCACAGGCTCGGCGTCGCCCCCAGCCGGACCCGCCCGCGCCGCAGCTGCACCAGTTCCTGCACCTCGTGCCGGGCGGTGTCCGCGTCGGCCAGGATGCGCCGGGCCAGCGGCAGCAGCGCCTCGCCGGCGTCGGTGAGCGTGATGTTGCCCCGGGCACGCAGGAACAGATCCGCGCCCAGCTCCCGCTCCAACGCCTTGATCTGCTGGGACAGCGACGGCTGGGCGACGTGGACCAGCTCGGCGGCCCGGGTGAAGTGCCGGGTCTCGGCGACGGCCACGAAGTACTGGAGCTGCTGGAACTGCACCCTCTCAGCATAGCTCCAGCCTATGGAAACAAGCTGGACCATGTCTTGGACCGATCGGGACCTTCGGCCCTAGCGTGCTGTGCCATGGCACTGGCAACGCGGACGGACCGACGGCCGTCCATGGCGCGCACGATGTGGGACTCCTCCGTCGGCAAGAAGACCGTGATGGCCGTCAGCGGCGTGATCATGCTGCTGTACCTGGTCGCCCACGTCATCGGGAACCTGAAGATCTTCTTCGGCGCGGGGGAGTTCAACCACTACGGGCACTGGCTGCGCACCGTCGGCGAACCCTTCATGCACTACGAGTGGACGCTCTGGATCGTCCGGATCGTCCTCGTCGTCGCCGTGGTCGCCCACGCCACGTCCGCCTACCAGCTCAGCCGCCGCGACATCAAGGCGCGGCCCAGCAAGTACGTGCACAAGAAGCCGCGGGCCGGCTACGCGACCCGCACCATGCGCTGGGGCGGCGTCATCCTCGGCCTTTTCATCGTCTGGCACGTCCTCGACCTGACCACCGGCACCGTGCACTCCGGCGGCTTCCAGGAGGGCCACCCGTACCAGAACGTCGTGGACACCTTCTCCACCTGGTACGGCAACGTCGTCTACATCGTCGCGATGCTGGCGCTCGGCCTGCACATCCGGCACGGCTTCTGGAGCGCCGCGCAGACCCTCGGCGTCGGCAGCCGGAGGCGCGACCGCGCCCTGAAGATCCTCGCGAACGTCCTCGCGCTGCTGCTCACGGCCGGCTTCGTCGCCGTACCCGTGGGCGTCATGACCGGAGTGGTGAGCTGACATGACTACCTACGCCGACTACGCGACCGGCGCGCCGGTCACCGACACCAAGGCCCCCGCCGGGCCCATCCACGAACGCTGGGACAAGCGCCGCTTCGAGGCGAAGCTGGTCAACCCCGCCAACCGGCGCAAGCACACGATCATCGTCGTCGGCACCGGCCTGGCCGGCGGCTCCGCGGGCGCCACG
The DNA here is from genome assembly GCF_040645015.1 of Streptomyces sp. NPDC046881. NCBI lineage: Bacteria > Bacillati > Actinomycetota > Actinomycetes > Kitasatosporales > Streptomycetaceae > Streptomyces > Streptomyces sp. NPDC046881. The sequence continues at coordinate 2,173 of NZ_JBEYXJ010000034.1, forward strand.
CTCGCCGAACAGGGCTACCACGTCGTCCAGTTCTGCTACCAGGACTCCCCGCGCCGCGCCCACTCCATCGCCGCGCAGGGCGGCATCAACGCGGCGAAGAACTACCGCAACGACGGCGACTCCGTCCACCGCCTCTTCTACGACACCGTCAAGGGCGGCGACTTCCGGGCCCGCGAGTCCAACGTGCACCGGCTCGCGCAGATCTCCGTCGAGATCATCGACCAGTGCGTGGCCCAGGGCGTGCCCTTCGCCCGCGAGTACGGCGGCCTGCTCGACACCCGCTCCTTCGGCGGTGTCCAGGTGTCGCGTACGTTCTACGCCCGCGGCCAGACCGGGCAGCAGCTGCTCCTCGGCGCCTACCAGGCCCTCAGCAGGCAGATCGCCGCGGGCAACGTGGAGATGCACCCGCGCACCGAGATGCTCGACCTGATCGTGGTCGACGGGCGGGCCCGCGGGATCGTCGCCCGGGACCTGATCACCGGAAAGATCGACACGTACTTCGCGGACGCCGTCGTCCTCGCCTCGGGCGGCTACGGCAACGTCTTCTACCTGTCGACCAACGCCATGAACTCCAACGCGACCGCCGTCTGGCGGGCGCACCGGCGCGGTGCCTACTTCGCCAACCCCTGCTTCACGCAGATCCACCCGACGTGCATCCCGCGCACCGGCGACCACCAGTCCAAGCTGACGCTGATGAGCGAGTCGCTGCGCAACGACGGCCGGATCTGGGTGCCGAAGGCCCAGGGCGACACCCGCCCGCCGAACGAGATCCCCGAGGACGAACGCGACTACTACCTGGAGCGCATCTACCCGTCCTTCGGCAACCTCGTGCCCCGGGACATCGCCTCCCGCGCCGCGAAGAACGTGTGCGACGAGGGCAGGGGAGTGGGCCCCGGCGGCCAGGGCGTCTACCTGGACTTCGCCGACGCCATCCGGCGCATGGGCCGCAAGGCCGTCGAGGCGAAGTACGGCAACCTCTTCGACATGTACCAGCGGATCACCGACGAGGATCCGTACGAGGTGCCGATGCGGATCTACCCGGCCGTGCACTACACGATGGGCGGCCTGTGGGTCGACTACGACCTCCAGACCACGATCCCCGGCCTGTTCGCGATCGGCGAGGCCAACTTCTCCGACCACGGGGCCAACCGGCTCGGGGCCTCGGCGCTGATGCAGGGCCTGGCGGACGGCTACTTCGTGCTGCCGGCCACCATCAACGACTACCTGGCCCGCAACCCGCACCAGGAGCCGGTCACCGAGGAGCACCCCGTCGTCCAGGAGGTGCTGGCCGAGACCGAGGACCGGATCAACCTGCTGCTGGCCGTGGACGGCGACCGCACCCCGGACTCCTTCCACCGTGAACTGGGCGAGCTGATGTGGGAGTTCTGCGGCATGGCCCGCTCCGACACGGGCCTGCGCAAGGCCCTGGAACGGATCCCGCAGATCCGCGAGGAGTTCTGGCGGCGGATCAAGGTGCCCGGCACCGGCGAGGAGTTCAACCAGTCGCTGGAGAAGGCCAACCGCATCGTCGACTACCTGGAGCTCGCCGAGCTGATGTGCCTCGACGCGCTGCACCGCACCGAGTCCTGCGGCGGCCACTTCCGCGAGGAGTCCCAGACCCCGGACGGCGAGGCGGCCCGCAAGGACGACACGTTCTCCTACGCCGCCGCCTGGGAGTTCACCGGCACCGGCGAGGCCCCCGTCCTGCACAAGGAAGACCTGGTCTTCGAGTACGTCCACCCCACCCAGCGGAGCTACGCATGAAGCTCACCCTGCGCGTCTGGCGGCAGAAGAACGCCGACGCCGAAGGAGCGATGTCCACCTACGAGGTGGACGACATCTCGCCCGACATGTCCTTCCTGGAGATGCTGGACGTCCTCAACGAACGGCTCATCCTCTCCGGCGAGGAGCCGGTCGCCTTCGACCACGACTGCCGCGAGGGCATCTGCGGCGCGTGCAGCCTGGTCATCAACGGCGACGCGCACGGCCCGGAGCGCACCACCACCTGCCAGCTGCACATGCGGTCCTTCCGGGACGGCGACACCATCGACATCGAGCCGTGGCGGGCGTCCGCGTTCCCGGTGATCAAGGACCTGGTGGTGGACCGGTCGGCGTTCGACCGGATCATCCAGGCCGGCGGCTACGTCACCGCGCCGACCGGATCCGCGCCGGAGGCCCACGCCACCCCGGTGCCCAAGGCCGACGCCGACTTCGCGTTCGAGCACGCGGAGTGCATCGGCTGCGGGGCGTGCGTGGCCGCGTGCCCGAACGGCGCGGCGATGCTGTTCACCTCCGCCAAGGTCAACCACCTCAACGTGCTGCCCCAGGGCGCGCCCGAGCGGGAGACGCGGGTGCTGGACATGGTGGCCCAGATGGACGCGGAGGGGTTCGGCGGCTGCACGCTGGCGGGGGAGTGCGCCACCGCCTGCCCCAAGGGGATCCCGTTGGTGTCGATCACCAGCATGAACAGGGAGTGGCTGAGGGCGACCCGGAAGGCGGGGAAGCGGTAGCGGTCACCGCCCGAGAGCGTTCGCCGGACGGAGGCGGGCGGGCGGGGCCGGGAGTGGTGCTCCCCGGCCCCGTCTGGGTTTACGGGCCCCTGTAGTCTCCGCCCATGATCTTCGGGAACAAGGGGAAGCAGCGGTTCCTCGACGCCGCCACCGGTTTCGAGGCCGCTGTGCGCGAACAGGACGCCGACCGGTCGCAGCAGTACTTCCAGGACATGCACCGGTACTTCGGCGAGGCGGCCGACGCGGAGTTCCACCAGGCCGGGCCACGGCTCGCCGGCATACTCGACGAGGTCCCGCCGGGACCCCGCGCCACCGTCGCCGTGATCGTCGGCGCCTGCGTCGAGCGCGGCGCCGACGCCTCCGCCTGCGGGCCGCACGTCCTCGCCGGGCTCGCCGGAGCGCTCGACGGCGCCCGTGAGTTCTGCGAGCGCTGGGCGGCCACCGGCGGCGGCGACTTCCCCGACCCGCAGGCCGAGGAGCCGCACGACGGCCTCTTCGACCGGGTCGGCCCGGACGCGGCCGTGGCCTGGCTGACCCTGCACCAGTGGGAGATGGCCGCCGTCGCCATGCTCAACCACGCCGCCGTCCGCACCGCCCTCGACGCCGGGACCCGCGCCGGCCTTTTCCAGGCGCTGCGCGCCGTCGAGGAGGCCTCCGGCCACGACTTCAAGTGCCTGGCCTACGCGCTGCTCGTGCTCGACGACGAACCGCTGGTCGTCCTGCACCGCCCCACCGGCACGGGCTACGCGCTGCGCATGACCGGCATCGGCGACAACTTCCAGCTGCACACCCTGCTCGCCGACGTCCTCATCGGCGGCGGACACCTGCCCGGCGACGCCCCGTCCGCAGAGGAGGCGGCCGTCTGCCGCGACCGGCCCGGCCAGGTCGACACCACCGGCTCCTTCAACCTCGTCACCCCCACCGGCGACTGGGTGTGGAACGAGGGCACGCCCTCGGACATCCCCGTCGTGGACGGCGTACGGCTGCTCGTCCTCGACCCGCCGCCGTACCAGCGCAGCTGGCCCGCGGGCCGCTTCTTCCCGCACATGACGGGCGACCTCGTCCTGGAGCGGGTGCTCGGCGCGGACGAGGCCGGGCGGCTGCTCGCCGGATGCGTCACCAAGGACGGCTGACCAAGGCGTTCACCACGCCCACATCCGCGCTCCTGGCACCGGTCACACGCACGCCAACCGGCGTCGGAAGAACAGGAGCGGCGGGCCGTAGCCACCGGGCCCGCCGCCCCTGCCGACGATCCGGCCCGTGCCCAGGAGACAGCCATGACCGGCGTGACCACCCTCGACCGTCCCCCGCAGCCCGCGGCACCGACCCGCTACACCGTCACCCTCGCCCGTGACGAGGCCGACGTGCGTGCCGCGCAGCGGCTGCGGCACGAGGTCTTCGCCGGGGAGATGGGGGCCCTGCTGGCCACCCCCGAGCCGGGGCACGACGTCGACGCCTTCGACGCCTACTGCGACCACCTGCTGGTGCGCGAGGAGGTGACCGGGCAGGTCGTCGGCACCTACCGGCTGCTGCCCCCGGAGCGGGCCGCGGTCGCCGGCCGGCTCTACTCCGAGGGCGAGTTCGACCTGGCCGCGCTCGACGCGATCCGGCCCGGCCTGGTCGAGGTCGGCCGCTCCTGCGTCCACCCCGGCCACCGCGACGGCACCGTCATCGGCCTGATCTGGGCCGGCATCGCCCGCTACATGACCGACCGGGGCCACGAATGGCTCGCGGGCTGCTGCTCCGTACCGCTCGCCGACGGCGGGGCCCTGGCCACCGGCACCTGGGAGCGGGTCAAGGACAGGCACCTGGCGCCCGCGGAGTTCCGGGTACGGCCGCTGCTGCCGTGGACTCCCGGCGCCCAGGCCCCGGCCGCCCGCACCGACCTCCCCGCCCTGCTGCGCGGCTACCTCAGGCTCGGCGCCTGGGTGTGCGGCGAACCCGCGCACGACCCCGACTTCGGGGTCGCCGACCTGTACGTGCTGCTGTCGATGCGCCGGGTCAACCCGCGCTACCTGCGGCACTTCCTCTCCCTCGTCCCGGCCTGATGAGCGGCTGGCTGCCCACCGCGCCCTGCACCCCGGACGCCTGCGTGGAGCCGGATCCGCCCGCCGCGGCCGTACCCCGTGCCGTGCTGCGGCTGACCGCGGTCGCGGCCCTGGTGCTGGCCGGCGTCGTGCTGTCCCCGTTCCGCGGGAGGATCCCCGCCGGGTGGGTCGCGCGGTGGTGCCGGTGGATCGTGCGGGCCGTCGGGGTGCGGGTGCGGATCACTGGCACCGTCCCGCCGGCCGGCGGGCTGCTGCTGGTCGCCAACCACGTGTCCTGGCTGGACATCCCGCTGCTCACCGCCGTACGCCCGGCCCGGATGCTCGCCAAGACGGAGGTCGGGCAGTGGCCTGTGGCGGGCGCGCTCGCCGCGCGCGGCGGGGCCCTGTTCATCGAGCGGGACCGGCTGCGCGCCCTGCCCGGCACGGTCGCCCGGATCGCCGGCGCCCTGCGCGCGGGCACGGCCGTGACCGCCTTCCCCGAGGGCAGCACCTGGTGCGGACGGGCCCACGGCCGGTTCCGCCGGGCGGTCTTCCAGGCCGCGCTCGACGCGGGCGTGCCCGTCCAGCCGGTCAGCCTGCGCTACCGCCGGCAGGACGGCCGGCCCGGCACCGCGGCCGCCTTCGTCGGCGAGGACAGCCTGCCGGCCTCGCTGTGGCGGGTGGCCCGGGCCCGTGGCCTGGTCGCCGAGGTGGAGGTGCGGCCGGTGATCCCGCCGGGCGTCCACCCCGACCGGCGCTCCCTGGCCCGGGCCGCCCAGCCGGCGGCCCCGGAGCCGGCCTGGACGCACGCGGCCCTGGTCACCGCCGGGGAGCGGGCCGCCGTGAACGCGTAGCGCGTGAAACGGCTGTGGTTGATGTCTGGAATGCGTAGATTTGGTGCGAGAGGGAATTCGGAGGATGCACATCACTACTCCCTGAGGAGCGTGTGCCCATGTCTACGGGAACGCTTCTGGCGATCATCATTCCGATCGTGGTGGTGATCGCTCTGGCCGCCGTGGCGGTCTCCCTGCTGATGCGACGCCGTCACCTCCGTGAGCGCTTCGGCCCGGAGTACGAACGGACGGTCGAGGGATCCGACAGCCGGCTCGCCGCCGAGCGTGAGCTCAGGCAGCGCGAGAGGCGACACGACTCGCTGGACATCAAGGCGCTGCCCCCCGTCTCACGGGACCGCTACACGCGGGAGTGGACCAGCGTCCAGGAGGAGTTCGTCGACCGGCCGGAGGACGCGGTGCACGACGCGGACCGTCTGGTGACCTCCCTGATGCACGAGCGCGGGTATCCGACCGAGGGGTTCGAGCAGCAGATGAAGGACCTCTCGGTGGAGCACAGCTCCACGCTGGAGCACTACCGGGCCGCGCACGAGGTGGAGTCCCTCTCCACCCGCAAGCAGGCGACGACCGAACAGCTGCGGGGCGCCATGGTGCACTACCGCGCCCTGTTCGACGAGTTGCTCTCCGACGGCGGCGGCCGGGCGCAGCCCGCCCGGTCCTGACCGCGATCACGACCCCGCACGGAGGAACGCATGCACAGCAACGAGGACGTGGGCCGCACCACCGGCGAACTGTCGACCGAGGACCTCGCCCAGCCGACGGCCGCCGGTGCGGGCGCCGAGCCGGAGGAAGCCCCCTCGCGAGCCCCGGTGTACCCCGGTGAGAGCACCGGCACGCCGAGCACCGGCACGCAGAGCGCGGGCGACACGGCCGTCGGCGGCGGAGCCGACACCGACACGGACACCCACGCCGACACCGACGCTTCGGAGACGGCCGGGGCTCCGGCCGCCACCAGCGCTCCGGCCTCGGCGGACGAGGCTCCGCAACTACTGACGGACGACGACGAGCGGGCCTTCCGCGACCGCTGGCAGGTGATCCAGAACCGGTTCGTGGACGACCCGCGCGAGGCCGTGCACGACGCCGACGCCCTGGTGGCGGACGTCATGCAGACCCTGGCCTCCACCTTCGCCCAGCACAAGAAGGACCTGGAGAGCCAGTGGGGCGAGGGCGAGAAGGTGGACACGGAGGAACTCCGGGGAGCGCTGCGACGCTACCGTTCCTTCTTCAACCGCCTGCTGAGCACCTGAGCCCCGCACTGCCGTGGACGGCGCCCCGCCCGGCTCAGGGCATGACCCGCGCGAGGTAGGGCGCCGTGGCGCTGCCCTCCGCCCCGGCCACCCGCTGCGGCGGGCCGGCCGCCACGATCCGGCCGCCCCGGTCGCCGCCGCCCGGGCCGAGGTCGATCACCCAGTCGGCGCCCGCCACCACCGTCATGTCGTGCTCGACCACGACGACCGTGTGCCCGGCGTCGACCAGCCCGTGCAGCCGCTCCATCAGCACCTCCACATCGGCCGGGTGCAGTCCGGTCGTCGGCTCGTCCAGCAGGTACAGGGTGTGGCCGCGGCGCCCGCGCTGGAGTTCGCTCGCCAGCTTGATCCGCTGTGCCTCCCCGCCGGACAGCTCGGTCGCCGGCTGGCCGAGCCGCAGGTAGCCGAGGCCCACGTCGAGCAGGGTGCCCAGGCTGCGGGCGGCGCCCGGGGCGTCCGCGAAGAACTCCGCGGCGGCCTCCACGGTCAGGTCGAGCACGTCGGCGATGCTCCGCCCCCGGTACGTCACCTGAAGCGTCTCGGGGTTGTAGCGGGCGCCGCCGCAGTCCGGGCAGGGCGCGTACGTGCTCGGCAGGAACAGCAGCTCCACGCTGACGAACCCCTCGCCCTGGCAGGTCTCGCAGCGCCCTCCCGCCACGTTGAACGAGAACCGTCCCACCCCGTACCCGCGTGCCCGCGCCTCCTCGGTACCGGCGAACACCTTCCGTACGACGTCGAACAGGCCCGTGTAGGTGGCCAGGTTGGAGCGCGGGGTGCGCCCGATGGGCCGCTGGTCCACCCGTACCAGCCGCCCGACCCCCGCCGCGTCCTCCGTCAACTCGCCGATCAGCGTGGACTTTCCCGAGCCGGAGACACCGGTGACCGCGGTGAACGCGCCGAGCGGGAACGCGGCCGTCACCGCGCGCAGGTTGTGCCGGGTCACCGGGCCCACCGTCAGCCAGCCGCGCGGCTCGCGGACCTCGCGCGCCGGACCGGGGGACTCGTCGAACAGGAACGCGGCCGTCGCCGACTCCTCGACCGAGGCCAGCTCGGCCGGCGGCCCGCTGTACAGCACCCGGCCACCGTGCTCGCCCGCGCCCGGGCCCACGTCGACCAGCCAGTCGGCGCCGCGCACCACCTCCAGGTGGTGCTCCACCACGAACACCGAGTTCCCGGCCGCCTTGAGCCGCTCCAGCACGGTCAGCAGCGCCTCGGTGTCCGCCGGGTGCAGCCCGGCGGACGGCTCGTCCAGCACGTAGACGACACCGAACAGGCCGGCGCGCAACTGGGTGGCGAGCCGCAGCCGTTGCAGCTCGCCCGCGGACAGCGTCGGGGTGGCCCGGTCCAGACTGAGGTAGCCGAGGCCCAGCTCGACCACCGGCGCGATCCGGGACTTCAGGTCGGCCGTGAGCACCCGGGCCGTCTCGCCGCCGCCGTCGAGCAGCTCCGCCAGGTCGGTCAGCGGCAGCGCGGCCAGCTCGGCGATGGTCCGGCCGCCGAAGGTCACCGCGAGCGCCTCGGGCCGCAGCCGGCTGCCCCCGCAGGCCGGGCAGGGCGCGCTGGTCAGGAACCGTTCCGCCTTCGCCCGCAGGGTGGGCGACTTGGTGTCGGAGAAGGTCTTCAGCACGTACCGGCGGGCACTCGTGTACGTGCCCTGGTACGGCCGTTGGATGCGGTCCGCGTCCCGGACCGGGTGCACCGTGACGACCGGCTGCTCGTCGGTGAACAGGATCCACGCGCGCTGCTCGGCGGGCAGTTCGCGCCAGGGCCGGTCCACGTCGTACCCGAGCGCGTCCAGGATGTCCCGCAGGTTCTTGCCCTGCCAGGCGCCCGGCCAGGCCGCGACGGCGCCCTCGCGGACGGACAGCGAGGGGTCCGGGACCAGCAGTTCCTCGGTGGTCTCGTGCACCCGCCCGAGGCCGTGGCAGGCGGGGCAGGCGCCGGCCGCCGTGTTCGGCGAGAACGCGTCCGAGTCGAGCCGCGGGGCGCCGGGCGGGTAGGTGCCGGCGCGCGAGAACAGCATGCGCAGCGAGTTGGAGAGGTTGGTGACCGTGCCCACCGAGGAGCGCGAGGTGGGGGCCGCGCGGCGCTGCTGCAGCGAGACCGCGGGCGGCAGCCCGGTGATCTCACCCACCTTCGGCGCCCCGACCTGGTGGATCAGCCTGCGCGCGTACGGGGCGACCGACTCGAAGTACCGCCGCTGCGCCTCGGCGTAGACCGTGCCGAACGCCAGCGAGGACTTGCCCGAGCCGGAGACGCCCGTGAACACGGCCAGGACGTCCCGGGGGATGTCCACGTCCACGCCCTTGAGGTTGTGCTCACGGGCGCCGCGGACGCGGACGTACGGGTCATGGGGGCTGTGCATCGGGGGGATACTCTAACCGCCCCCGTGCGCTACGCCCGCGGAGGGTTGTCCCGGTCCTGCGGCCGGGTGCCGAACTGGTCCCGCAGCTTGTCCTGGCCGGTGTCGACCTGCGAGCGGTACTTGTCCCCGGTGCGCTGGTCGATGTAGTCCCCGCCCTTGTCGATGCCCTTGTCGGCCGTGCCCTCGTGGCCCTTGAGCATGCCCTTGATCTTGTCCATGAAGGACATGGCAGCCCTCCTCGTCGCTGTCGGGTTCGCCCTCCCAGGGTCACCGGCCCGGGCCGGAACCGCATCTCGAACGGCCGTCTCGAACGGCCCGGCGGCCCGGTGCCGGTCGGTCCGCCGCTCGGCGGTCCCGCGCTCAGCGGTCCGGCGCGAAGAGCGCGGCGAGCCGCCGGTGGGAGTCCAGCAGGGCCGTACGGTCGTGGGTGCTGGTGGTGACGAGCAGTTCCTCGGCGCCGGTCTCCTTCAGCACCGCCTCCAGTTCGTGGGCGACCTGCTCGGCGGTGCCGGCGATGTGCCCGGTCAGAGCGGACTCGTAGAAGTCCCGTTCCCTCGGGGTCATCGTGCGGGCCTCGACCGACTCGGCGGGGGCGAGCGGCGGGAACGTGCCGTGGGTGCGGGAGTACGCCATCGACCAGGCCTCGGGAACCAGCAGCCGGCGCGCCTCGGCCTCGGTGCCGGCGACCGCGACCGTGCCGGAGATCACCACGTACGGCTCGGACGCCCAGGCGGAGGGGCGGAACAGGGAGCGGTACTCGTCGATGCCGCGCAGCATCTTCTCCCGGCCGCGCAGGTCGCCGATGACCACGGGCAGGCCCGCGCGGGCCGCGATCCGTGCGCCCTCGCCCATGGCCAGTACGAACGGCGGCACCCTGAGGCCCTCCGCGGGGCGGGCGTGCACCCCGTCCGGCGAGCCGCCCGTGAACCAGCCCAGCAGCTCACCGAGGTGCGCGGCGAAGTCCTCGGCGTCGCCCTTGTCCCGGCCGAGCGCCCTGCGCACCCCGTCCGTGAAACCCACGGAGCGGCCGAGCCCCATGTCGATCCGCCCCGGGAACAGCGCCTCCAGCACCCCGAACTGCTCGGCCACCACGAGGGGCCGGTGGTTGGGCAGCATGACCCCGCCGGTGCCGACCCGGATGGTGCGGGTGGCCGCGGCGACCGCGGCGGCGAGCACGGTCGGCGCCGAGCCGGCGACCCCCGGCACCCCGTGGTGCTCGGACACCCAGAACCGGTGGTAGCCGAGCGCCTCCGCCTCCCGGGCCAGCGCGACGGTGTCCCGCAGCGCCTCGCCGGGCGGGCGGCCCTCGCGGGTGCGGGAGCGGTCGAGGACGGAGAACCGGGTCCGGCTGATCAGTGTGCTGCTCACGCAGGGTTCAACGCCCTGGCGGGCACGGGATTCCCGCAGCCACGCCCGGTCGCGGTGCCCGGGCACGCACGGTGGGGCGCGCGCGGCGCGTCGGCGGTGTCGGGCTCGGGTCCGGATCGAGGTGTCGCGCAGGAGGTCTCCGGGGTGCGGGCCGGCTCGGTCGTTCCCCGGTCGCCGCCGGTGGCGCGGAGGTTGCCGGGGCCCGCGGGCTGGCTAGGGTGGCGGGTGTGACAGACAGCAGCAAGCGCCCGCTGGCCGTGTTCGACCTCGACAACACGCTGGCCGACACCGCCCACCGCCAGCACTTCCTGGAGAGCCGGCCGCGCGACTGGGACGCGTTCTTCGCCGCCGCGCCCCAGGACCCGCCGCTCGCGGAGGGCGTGGCGCTGGCCGTGGAGAGCGCCGGCACGTGCGAGGTCGTCTACCTCACCGGCCGCCCCGAGCGGTGCCGCCGGGACACGCTGGACTGGCTCGCGGCCCACGGGCTGCCCGAGGGGCCCGTCCACATGCGCGGCAACGCCGACCGCAGACCGGCCCGGTTCACCAAGCTGCAGATCCTGCGCCGGCTCGCCCGGGACCGGGAGGTGCGGGTGCTGGTGGACGACGACGAGCTGGTGTGCGACGACGCCGAGCGTGCCGGGTTCACCGTCGTACGGGCCCGCTGGGCCGCGAAGTCGGCCGCGCTGGAGGAGGCGCAGGAGCGCGAAGGGCGTACCTGAGAAGCCGTATCGGCCCGCTCAGGCCCCGTCCTCGAGGCGGAAGCCCACCTTCAGGCCCACCTGGTAGTGCTCGACCCGGCCGTTCTCGATCTGGCCGCGGATCTGGGTCACCTCGAACCAGTCCAGGTTGCGCAGGGTCTGGTCGGCTCGGGCGATGCCGTTGCGGATGGCCTGGTCGAGGCCCTCGTGCGAGGTGCCGACGATCTCGGTGACCCGGTAGGTGTGGTTCGACATGCGGGTGCTCCTCTCGTGTCACGCCGTACTCCACCGTGCCGTATCCGCGCTCCGTCCGCACGGCGTCACGCTGTACCACCGGTAGCCCCTTGACCTCCGCATTGGTCCATACCAAAATCCAGCACACCCGTACGAGCTCCCCGCTCGTCCCCCCACGTCGGGCCCCCTCCCCTGTCCCAGCACCCCTGCCAGACAGAACAGGACCCCTCGTGAGACGACGTCTGCTCGCCCTCATCTGCGCCACCGGCTCCCTCGTCAGCGGCTGCGGGATGCTCCCCGGCGACCACGAGCGCACGACCGTCACCGTGTGGCTGATGAAGGACAGCGCCTCCAAGGAGTTCCTGCAGCGGTTCACCGAGGACTTCGAACGCACCCACGAGGACCTGCGGTTGGACATCCGGATCCAGCAGTGGACCGGCATCGTCGAGAAGGTCCGCACCGCGCTGAAGGCACCGTCCGGCGACGGTCCGGACGTCATCGAGGTCGGCAACACCCAGGTGCCGCTGTACGCCGACGGCGGCCGGCTCACGGACCTCACCCTGGAGTCGATGCGGGACTGGGGCAAGGAGAAGTGGCTGCCCGGCCTCGCCCAGCCCGGCAAGGACGGCAACAAGCAGTACGGCATCCCCTGGTACGCGGCCAACCGCGTCGTCATCTACCGCAAGGACCTGTTCGACCGGGCCGGCGTCACCCGCCCGCCGAAGACCCGCGAGGAATGGCTCGCCGCCACCGAGAAGCTCGACTCCGGTGACACACAGGGCATCTACCTCGCCGGACAGGACTGGTACACGCTCTCCGGCTTCGTCTGGGACGAGGGCGGCGACCTCGCCCGGGAGCAGGACCACACGTGGCGGGGCACCCTGGACACCCCGGCCGCGCTGCGCGGCATGGACTTCTACCGCCGGCTCCAGGCGCTGGGCAGGGGGCCCGTGGACGCCGACGAGGAACACCCGCCCCAGGCCGGGGTGTTCGCCGGCGGCAAGGTCGCCCAGATCATCGCCGTACCCGGACTCGCCCGGGCCGTCGTCCGGCAGAACCCGGACCTGGCGGGCAAGCTCGGCTTCTTCCCGGTGCCCGGCAGGACCGCCGGACGGCCCGGGACCGTCTTCACCGGCGGCTCCGACCTGGTCGTCCCGCGCAACACCGACGACCAGTTCGCCGCGACCGCCGTCGTCGGGGCGCTCACCGGCGCCAAGTGGGACACCGAACTCGCCCGCACCATGAACTACGTGCCCAACAAGACCACCCTGGCCGGCGCGGTCGCCGGGGAGGAGGGGGTCGCCGCCATGGCCGCGGGCGCGGCGCACGGCCGGGCGACCCCCCACACCCCTCAGTGGGCCGACGTGGAGGCCGACAACCCGATCAAGGAGTACATGACCCGGGTGCTGAACGGCGCGGACCCGGCGACCGAGGCCCGCCGCGCCTCCCGCAAGATCACCGAGGTGCTCGCCCCGAACGTGGGCTGACCGGCCGGAGCCGGCTCACCGCAGGACGCTCAGCGACAGCGCGAAGCGGCCCTGCGGGTCCGTCCACCAGTGGGTCAGCTCCAGGCCCGCGGCGGCCAGTTCCGCGGTCACACCCTCCTTCCGGAACTTGGCCGACACCTCGGTGCGCAGTTCCTCGCCCGCCGCGAAGTCCACGGCGAGATCCAGCGCGGGCACCTTCACGGTCTGCGCGGTGCGGGAGCGCAGCCGCATCTCGATCCACTCCCGCTCGGCGTCCCACAGGGCCACGTGGTCGAACGCGTCCGGATCGAAGTCGGCGCCCAGTTCGCGGTCGACGACGGCCAGCACGTTCTTGTTGAACGCGGCCGTCACCCCGGCCGCGTCGTCGTACGCCCGGACCAGCACCCGCTCGTCCTTGACCAGGTCCGTGCCGAGCAGCAGCCCGTCGCCCGGGGCGAGCAGCGAGCGCACCGAGCCCAGGAAGCGGGCGCGTTCGTCGGGCAGCAGATTGCCGATCGTGCCGCCGAGGAACGCCACCAGCCGGGGACCGGGCGTGGCGGGCAGGGTCAGCGGGGCGGTGAAGTCGGCGATCAGGGCGTGCACATCGAGGTCCGGGCGCTCCTCGATCAGGGCCTGCCCGGCCTGCGTGAGGGCGCTCTCGCTGACGTCGACCGGGACGTACGCCGCCAGGGGGAGCGCGTCGATCAGATAGCGGGTCTTCTCCGAGGAGCCCGAACCCAGCTCGACCAGGGTGCGGGCACCGCTGGCGGCGGCGATCTCACCGGACCGGGCGGCGAGGATCTCCCGCTCGGCGCGGGTGGGGTAGTACTCGGGCAGTTCGGTGATCCGGTCGAACAGCTCGCTGCCTCGGGCGTCGTAGAACCACTTCGGCGGCAGCCACTTGGGCGTGGCGGTGAGGCCGGTCAGGACGTCGGCGCGCAGCGCGGCGTCCGTCGCGTCCTCGGGGAGCGTGCGGGTGACGTGCAGGGGGCTCAACGGCAGGGCTCCTTCGGTGATGCGGGCGCCGGTTCGTCCAAGGGGGCGAGCAGCACTCCGGCGCGGCTCGCGGTGAGCACGGTGCGGTCGGGGACCTCCTGCCAGAGGGGGTCGTCGTCGTACGGCTCGGAGGCCACGACGGTGCTCCGGCCGGGCTCCGTGCGGTACCAGAGCGAGTCGCCCCAGGCGGTGGCGGCGATCATGGCTCCGTCGGTCAGCAGCAGGTTCAGACGGGAGGCGGGGGCGGCCCGGGCCAGTTGGCGAACCGATGCGCCCAAGGCTTCCTCCGGTTCGTCCCCGTGCCGCAGCCGGTGCAGGACCAGCGCCCAGACGAACGCCGAGTCGTTGCGGGCCTGGAGCGACAGCAGGTCGACCGGCGGCAGCGCGGACACCAGGGGCGCCGCCGAGTCCGGCCAGCCCGCGATCACCCCGTTGTGGCTGAACAGCCACCGCCCGGCCGCGAACGGCGCCGCCGCGGCCTCGGCGTCCGCCCCCGCCAGGGTGGCGTCCCGGACGGCCGCGAGCACGGCGCCCGAGCGCACCACCCGGCCCAGGTCGGCGAAGGACAGGTCGGCCCAGATCGGCCCGGCCCGCCGGTAGCGCGCCGGGACGGGATCGTCGGAGGTGTACCAGCCCACCCCGAAACCGTCGGCGTTGACCGTCCCGTGCCGCTGCCGGCGCGGCGCCCACGACTGCCGGAACAGACTGTGCGGGGGCTCCACGAGGAGCCGGCCGAGCGGCTCCTCCGGCCCCAGGTAGGCGAGGTGACGGCACATCAGACGGCCTCCGAGCGGGCGGTGCGGAACCCGGAGAAGATCTGCCGGCGGATCGGGTAGTCCCAGTTGCGGAACGTGCCCCGGCAGGCCACCGGGTCCACGGCGAACGAACCACCGCGCAGCACCTTGTACTCGGGTCCGAAGAACACCTCCGAGTACTCCTTGTACGGGAAGGCCGTGAAGCCCGGGTACGGCAGGAAGTCGCTCGCCGTCCACTCCCACACGTCACCGATCAACTGCCGGACGCCGAGCGGCGATTCACCGGCCGGGTAGCTGCCGGCGGGGGCGGGCCGGAGGTGCCGCTGGCCCAGGTTGGCGTGGTCGGGCGCCGGGTCGGCGTCGCCCCACGGGTAGCGCCGGGAGCGGCCGGTGGCCGGGTCGAAGCGGGCCGCCTTCTCCCACTCCGTCTCCGTGGGCAGCCGCCGTCCGGCCCAGCGGGCGTAGGCGTCCGCCTCGTACCAGCACACGTGCAGCACCGGCTCGTCCGGCGGGACCGGTTCCGTGATCCCGAACCGGCGCCGCAGCCACTGGCCGCCGTCCCGCCGCCAGAACAGCGGGGCCGAGATGCCGTGCCGCCGGATGTGCGCCCAGCCCTCCGGCGACCACCAGCGCTCGGTGTCGTAGCCACCGTCGTCGATGAACGCCTGGTACGCGGCGTTCGTCACCGGGGTCGTGTCGATCCAGAACGGCGCCACCTCCCGCGGGTGTGCCGGGCGTTCGTTGTCCAGCGCCCACGGCTCGCTGGAGGTGCCCATGGTGAACGGGCCGCCGGGGACGAGGACTTCGGCGGGTCCGGTGAACAGCGGGAGCGGATCCGGGTCCGGGGCGGTCAGGACCTGCGGGCCGGTGCGGAGCTGATGGGTGATCAGCATGGTCTCGTCGTGCTGCTGTTCGTGCTGGGCGATCATGCCGAAGGCGAAGCCGGCCTCGGTCAGCCGGGTGCCGTGGAAGTCGGCGGACTCCAGCAGGTCCAGCGCCCGGCCGCGCACCTCGGCCGCGTACCGGCGGGCCTCGGCGGGCGGCAGCAGCGGCAGCGAGGGACGCTCGGCCCGCGGGTGCTCGAAGGCGTCGTACAGATTGTCTATCTCGGGCCGTATCGCCTCCCGGCCGCCGACCGTCCGGAGCAGCCACAGTTCCTCCTGGTTGCCGATGTGCGCCAGGTCCCACACCAGCGGGGACATCAGCGGGGAGTGCTGGGCGGTGAGATCCGGTTCGTCGACGCAGCTGGTCAGCAACGTGGTGCGGTCGCGGGCGGTGGTCAGGGAGGCCAGCGCGCGCTCGCGCAGCGCCTCGCTGTCCGTCCCTTCGGCCAAGGTCCCGGTGTCGGTCTCGGGGGCGGTCATGTACGGATGTCCTTCCTCCCGTGGGCGGTACGCGTGCCCCCGGCGGGGCCGGATCGGGGCGGGTCGGTGGCGGGCAGCCGGTCCGGCAGGTCGTCGGCCGGGCAGCGGCCGCGGGCCACATAGCGGTCCCGGAACGCCGCCACGGCGTCGGTCACCCGGGCCGTGGCCCCCAGCCGGGGCAGCGCCTCCTGGGCCGCCGCGAAACAGGTGTCGGCGACCTCGCGCAGCTCCGGGTCGGCGAGCCCGAGCCGGGCCGCGTCGACCCACAGCGGGTTGTGCGGCGCGGGCAGGTTCAGGGTGCGTTCGGCCAGCGGTTTCACGGTGCGGTAGGCGCGTTCGGTGGCCTCCGGGTCGTCGAACAGCGCCGCCGTCACCGCGAGCGGCACCAGCCAGCCGTCCTCGCCGGGCTGCGCGTCGATCATCCGCAACTCCAGATGACCGCGCGGCCGGACCGGCGGGAACAGGGTCGTCAGGTGGTAGTCCAGATCCGCGCGGGTGGGCGGCCGGGGCGACCCGGAGCGGGTCCACTCCCGGAAGGTCAGCCCCGCGGGCACCTCCCACGGCCCGCTCTCCCGGCGGACGCACATCACCGGCGAGTCCAGCACGTGCCGGGCCCACGCGGTGCGCGGCTCGCCGTTCAGCGGGGGAGCGCCGGCCCGGCCGGCACCGATCTCCGTCCACATCAGCTGCCGGGTGGACTGCCAGCCCGTGGGCCGGCCGCCCAGCAGCGGCGAGTTGGCGAACGCGGCCACCAGCACCGCGCCCAGCTGGTGCGCCAGCCACCAGCGCCGGGCGTGCCCCAGCGGGCCGGGCTCCTCGTGGCCGGCGTCCACGCAGACCTGGACGGAGGCCGAGGTGCACATCATGTGACGGCCGGCGGGACCGTTGCGGTCCAGGCAGGCCTCCATGGCGTCGTAGCGCGGCTCGCGCAGGAACCTGCGGGGCGCGTGCCAGGGGTCGTGGCCGATGCCCGCGAGGCCGAGACCGTCCTTCGCCAGGACCGACCTCACGGTGTCCAGGTCGGCGGAGACGGTGTCGACGCACTCCATCAGGGAGGCGGCGGGCGGCGAGCTCAGCTCCAGCTGGCCGCCGGGTTCGACGGTGAGCGCCGAGCCCAGGGGTACGGCCCGCAGGGTGGCGTAGGCCGCTTCGAGCCGTTCGGGTGTGACCGGGAGCTGCGGCAGCTCCAGGGAGTGGACGAGCCACTCCAGCTCGACACCGAGGGTGCGGGGCGGGCCGGTCTTGAAGCAGATGCCCCGGACCAGGGCCTCCACCTCGGCCTCGGTGACGGCGGTGCGGTGTTCCGTACAGTCACCGCCGTCGCTCTGTGTATCGGACATGTCGGGTCCTCCTGAGGTTCCACCATGCCGCCGGCCCGGTGTCGTGTCCGGGCAGGCGCTCGTCCCACCCAAAACCTTTCCGCCGCATCGCACAAGGGTGCCAACCGGGACGTTCCGGATCCGTCACCTCCGTTTCCTTGTGCGTTACCGGGCCGTTCCGGGGACGGGAAACTCCGTTGCACCGCATCACCAGCATCACAGAGGATGCCTGCATGAGCACGACGGGGGAGACCGCGCAGGCCGCGGCCGCGGCGCCCACGGGGGTGGCGCCGTGAGCGCGCGCCTGCGCGGGATCGCTGCGGAGACGGAACGTATCGTCGCCGCGGGCCGGTACCCGGCGCCGGACGGGCGGGAGGTGTCCGTCGCGGACGCGGTCGAGGCCGCGCGGGCGGGCACCCGCATGTTCGGTCCCGCGCCGGTACCGGTCCCGCCCGCGGGACCCGTGGGAGGGACGGTCGTCGAGGTCACCGGCGAGAGCAGCCTGGAGGCGGCCCGCCGGCTGGCCGACGCCCCCGTCGCCGTTCTGAACTTCGCCTCGGCCCGGAACCCGGGCGGCGGCTACCTCAACGGCGCGCAGGCCCAGGAGGAGGCCCTGTGCCGCGCCTCCGCGCTGCACACCTGCCTGCTGACGGCCCGCGCCTTCTACGACCACCACCGCGCCGACCGCGACCCGTTCTACACCGACCGGGTGATCCACTCCCCGGCCGTCCCCGTCTTCCGCGACGACCGGGGCCGGCTGCTCGCCGAGCCGTACCACGCGGGCTTCCTGACGGCCGCCGCCCCCAACGCGGGCGTGGTCCGCCGGACGGCCCCGCACCGGGCCGGCGAGCTCCCCGCCGCCCTCGCCGCGCGCGCCGAACGCGTCCTGGAGACGGCCGCGGCCCACGGCTACCGCCGCCTGGTCCTCGGCGCCTGGGGCTGCGGCGTCTTCCAGAACGACCCGGCCCGGGTCGCCCACGCCTTCCGCACCCTGCTGGGCCCCGGCGGCCGGTTCGCCCACCGGTTCGAGCACGTGGTGTTCGGCGTGCTGGACCGGACACCGGGGACGGTGGTGCGGGAGGCGTTCGAACGGGCGTTTCCGGACGCGCGGGCCGGGGTCGGCGAAGCGGGCCGGATCAGGACGTAGGGCGTGTGGGGCACGGCCGGCCGCGGTGCCCGTGCGGGTGGGCCGTGGGGGCTGGTCTGGACATGGCGGGCGCGGGTGTTCGCGTCCGCGTGGGGCCGGGCGGGCCCGCCGCGGACGGCCGCCACGCCCGTGCGGACGGCCGGGTTCGAGCGGTGCGGGCGGGTCAGGTCCAGCCGTAGCGCTCGTGCAGGCGTTGGCGGACGAGGTTGAAGCGCATCCGGTCCAGGGCGCACGCCTCCCGGCGCATGCCCTCCTCGTGGAGGCGCAGCACGCGGTCCACGTCCACCCAGGAGTCCCGGCCCGACCGGTCCCAGGGCCCGCTGCCGATCGCCACCCACTCCCGGTCGCCGTCGTGCCGCTTGCTGGACAGCTGGACGGCGAGCAGGGTGCGGCCCGGCTCCCGGGCCACGACCAGCACCGGGCGGTCCTTGCCCCGCCCGTCGTTCTCCTCGAACGGCACCCAGGTCCACACGATCTCCCCGGGATCCGGGTCACCGTCGTGGGCGGGGGAGTACTCGGTGCGCACCCGGCCGACCGCGCGCGGATCGGCCTCGGTGGTGGCGTACGGGCCGTGCCGGCCCGGGACGTTCTCTTCGGTGGACGTAGTCACGCTGGCACCCTAAGGGCTGCGCCGGAGGGTGCGGCGTCCGGGCAACGGCTCAGCCGGGACGGAGGGTGTCACCCCCGACGTCCCGCACCACGCTGCACGAGTCGTCGCGGCCTCACAGGAGTTGCGCGCGTACCGCGCCGAGCGCGCCCAGCCGTGCGCACTCGGCTGCGGGCCGGCGCACCTCAACAGGGGCGCGGGCCGATCCGCATGCCCGGGCGCCGGGTCCTCGCGGGTGAGGAACTGCCCCGCTCGCGCAGCCATCTGTGGTACCTGGCCCTGGAGATCCTCAAGGCCGGCGCCCTGGTCGCCCTGGGCGTCTCCCTGCGCACGGCGTGATCCCGCGGGGCCGGCCGACGGGCCGCCGCCGCGGACCCGCACCGGACCTGCGGACCCGCACCGGACCCGCGGACCCGCACCGGACCCGCGGACCCGCACCGGACCCGCGGACCCGGCACCGGGCCCCGACCGTCGACCGTCGACCGGCTCGGGCGCACGCACGGCCGGGGCCCCTGGTGAGGGACCCCGGCCGTGGCCGGTCGCGTGACCTCAGCCCTCCTGCTCCACGGGCACCTTCTGCGGCGGAGGCGCCACCACTCCGTTGAGCGAGGGCGAACCGCCGTTCACCGGCTGCCCGTTGTCGCCCATCGTGGCGAGCAGCTTGCGGGCCAGACCCAGGCCCGTGCCGCCCATGGTGAGCGCCTTCGCGAACAGCTCACCCATACCGTCGGCGCCGTTGAGCAGCACCATGTTGTCGACGTTGCCGAACGCGGACGCGCCGGCCTGGACGATCTCCGGCCACTTCTCGGCGAGTTGTTGCGCGACGACCGCCTCCTGGTTCTCGGCCAGGGCCGCCGCCCGGGCCTTGATGGCCTCGGCCTCCGCCAGGCCCTGGGCGCGGGTCGCCTCGGCCTCCGCGAGACCCTTCGCCTGCGCGGCGGCCGCCTCGGCCTCACCGGTGGCCCGGGTGGCGGCGGCGCTCGCCGTGCCCCGGGTCTTGGTCGCCTCGGCCTCGGCCGCCGCGGCGGTCTTCACCCGGGTCGCCTCGGCCGCCGCGGCCAGCTCCGTCTCCTTCGCCTTGGCCTGGGCCGCCGAGATCCGTGCGTCGCGCTCGGCCTCGGCCAGCGTCCGCTTCTCGTACGCCCTGGCGTCCGCCGGCTTGCGGACGTCCGCCTGGAGCTGCTGCTCACGCCGGTTCGCCTCCAGCTCGGCGACCCGCGTCTCCTGCACCACGACCTCCTGCCGGGCCGCCGCCGCGGCGAGCGGCCCGGCCTGCTGGGCCTTGGCCGCCGCCTTGTCCCGCTCGGCCTGGTAGCCGGCCTGGAGGATCTCGCTGTCCCGGGTGGCCTCCGCCATCCGCGCGAACGACTGCTGCTCGGCCTCGGTGGCCAGCCGGTTCGCCTCCGCCTGGGCGATCCGCGCGTCCCGCTGGACGGCCGCCGCGTGCGGCATCGCCAGGTTCTGGATGTACCCGGTCGGGTCCTCGATCTCGTGGATCTGGAGCGAGTCCACGATCAGACCGAGCTTCTCCATCTCCGTACCGCAGGCCGCCCTGGTCTGCCCGGTCAGCTTCTCCCGGTCACGGATCATGTCCTCGACGGTCAACCCGCCCACGATGGACCGCAGATGACCGGCGAAGACGTTGTGCACCCGCTCCGCCATCAGCCGCTGCTGGTCCAGGAACCGCCGGGCCGCGTTGGCGATCGACACGAAGTCGTCGCCCACCTTGAAGATGACCACGCCCCGCACCTTCAGCGGAATGCCCTGGTGCGTCACGCAGTCCACGTGCAGCTCGGTCTCGTTCAGGTCCAGCGAGAGCTTGCGCACCGCCTGCACCCCGGGGAGCACCAGCGTGCCCCGCCCGGTGACGATGCGGAAGCCCATGCCCTCCTCGAGGCCCTCGGTGCGGTGCTTGGACCCGGAGATGATGAGCGCCTCGTTCGGCTCGGCGACCCGCCACATCATCTTGAACAGACCGATCAGTACGAGGACGGCAACGACGACCGCCCCCGCAACGACGCCGACAACCATCGGCATACGCCCCCTTTGCATGGTGCCCGTTCGGCACCGAACGAAGGGAGTGTGCGCCTGCCGGGGTCCCGGGTGAAGACGCTGGCGAATCCTTGTTGCAATCTTGACGCACGCCGCCCTCACCTGGGGCGACGCGGGCTCAACCGTCGTACGCCGCGGTGACGTAGACCGTCCTCGGCGGCAGGTGCTCCACGACCATCACCACCGTCCCGGTGGTGATCCGGGACCTGCCGTCGGCCGGATGGGCGAGGAAGTGTTCCGCGCCGCCGCGCACCCGTACGATCACCTCGCCCACCAGACCGGGCCCGACCGTCCCCGTCACCCGCCCCATCAGCCCGACCATCGACGCGTCCTCCATGGCCCCAGCGTACGGCCGGAACGCCGTTACGCGGCCGGGCTGTCCGCGTCCGCCCACCGCGGCGGCCACCGCTCGTGCCAGCCCAGCTCCGCCTCCAACTGCGCGGCCAGGGAGACCAGGAGCGGCTCGCTGTGGGCCGGGCCGAGCAACTGCGCGCCCACCGGGAGCCCGGAGCCGGTGAACCCGGCGGGCACGTTCACCCCCGGCCAGCCGAGCACGTTCCACGGCCAGGCGTACGGGCAGGCGGCGATGATCGCCCGGTCGGTCGCCAGCCCGCCGAGCCGGGAGAAGGCGCCGATCCGCGGCGGGGGCAGGGCGGTGGTCGGCGCGAGGATCACGTCGTACGAGCCGAAGAACGCGCCGATCCGCCGGTGCAGCACCGCCTCGGCCCGCCGGGCCGCCCGCAGCGGGGCCCCGCCGAGCAGCCGGCCCAGCCGGGCCGCGCCCCGGGTGCGCGGGTCGAGCAGCGCGGGGTCGGGCGCCTCGCGGACCCACTCGGCGATGCCGGCGGTGGCCCGGGGTACGAAGGTCAGCCCGATCTGCCCGTACGGCGGGTCGGCCTCCTCCACCACATGTCCCAACCCGGCAAGTTTTTCAGCGAGTTCGAGGACCCGGGCGCGGATCTCCGGGTCCAGCCGGGCGGCCACGGCGGTGAACGGCGGCTTCAGGGACAGGGCGATGCGCAGCCGGCCCGGGTCGCGGCCGACCGCGTCCGCCACCACCAGGGCGGGCGGCCGGTGCCGGTCGCGGTCGTGGTTGCCGCTCGCCGCGTCCAGCAGCAGGGCCGCGTCGGCGACCGTACGGGCGAGGGTGCCGTTGACCGTGATGCCGTGGAAGGACTCGGCGCGCGGCCAGGTCGAGATGCGGCCGCGCTGCGGCTTGATGCCGATCAGATGGGTCCAGGAGGCGGGGATGCGCACCGATCCGGCGCCGTCGGAGCCGAGCGCGGCCGGGACGAGCCCGGCGGCGACGGCCGCGGCCGACCCGCCCGAGGAGCCGCCCGGCGTGTGCCCGGTGTTCCACGGGTTGCGGGTCTCGCCGAAGGCCGGACCCTCGGTGAACGGCCACTGCCCCAGCTCGCAGGTGTTGGTCTTGCCCACGATCACCGCACCGGCCGCGCGCAGCCGCCGTACCGCCTCCCCGTCCGCGGCCGCCGGCGGGAACTCGCCCCGGCAGCCGAACGCCGTCGGCTCACCGGCCACGTCCATGTCGTCCTTGACCGCCACCGGCACCCCGAGCAGCGGGCGCCGCCCGCCGGCTGCCAACTCCCGGTCGGCCGCGTCCGCTTCGGCGAGCGCGGCCTCGGCGCGTACGATCCGGAAGGCGTTCAGCGAAGCCCGCGTCCCCTCGATCCGCGCCAGCGCCTGCTCCACCAGCGCCCGGGAACTCACCTCCCCGTCAGCGAGAGCACGACAACTCTCCGCGAGACCCGCGGCACGGTCAGGCGTCATGGGGGAGCACCTCCGGGAGGGCCGGGCACGGTTTCTACTGAACGGTAACCTCAATTCGGGGTGCACGTACGGTTTTCGCGCGGGTGTCTTCCGCGAGGCGTTCACGAGCATGGGCAGTGGCCGCGGGTTCATCCCAGCAGCCGGCGCAGCCAGGCGATCCGGGTGGCGCGGGCGGTGCGGGAGAGGGAGGCCTCCGGGGCCAGGGCGTCGAAGCAGTGGCAGCCCCCCGGCCAGACGTGGAGTTCGGCCACGCCGCCGGCCTGCCAGATGCGGGAGGCGTAGCCGACCACCTCGTCCCGGAAGGTCTCCGCCGAGCCGACGTCCAGGAAGGCCGGGGGCAGGCCGGAGAGGTCGGTGGCGCGGGCCGGGGCCGCGTACGGGGAGACGTCGGGGCCGCCGCGGCGGTCGCCGAGCAGGGCCGTCCAGGCGGTCTCGTTGGCGGTGCGGTCCCACACGCCCCGGCCGGCCATCTGACGGCTGGAGAGCGTGTCGTTGCGGTCGTCCAGCATCGGGCACATCAGCAGCTGGCCGAGCGGGTGCGGGCCCCGCCGGTCCCGGCACAGGAGGGCGAGCGCCGCCGTCAGGCCGCCGCCGGCGCTGGCGCCCGCGACCACGATCCGGTCCGGGTCACCGCCGATCTCCCGTGCGTGCTCCGCGGTCCACAGCAGTCCGGCGTACACGTCCTCGACCGGTGCCGGGTGCGGGTGTTCGGGGGCCAGCCGGTACTCCACCGACACCACCACCGCGTCCAGTTCGCGGGCCCAGGCCAGGGGTTCGGTCACGCCGGCCCGGTTGGTGCCGGCCACCAGCCCGCCGCCGTGCACGTGGTAGACGACCGGCAGCCCGGACCGGGCGGGAGCGGCCGTGGGCCGGCACACGAGGAGGGACACATCGGGGGCGCCCCGCGGTCCGGGCACCGTACGGTCCTCCGCCTCGAAGGCGCCGTCCAGGGTCACGTCGACCATCCCGAGGGCGGCGGCGCGCCGGGCGGACTCGACGTCGTCCGGGGTGAGCCCGGGCGCGAGCGCCTCCCGGAACGACTCCAGCACGGTGGCGAGCTCCGGATCGAACGGCGGCGGGACCAGGGACATCGCTCCTCCTCCCCTGAGGTGTCTGACTCGGCGGCGCGCCGGGCGGCGGCCCGTTGCCGGGCGAACCTCCCCTCCTCCGGCGGCGGCCCCTCGTCAGGTGCCCCGACACGGCGTACGCGGTCACCAGCCGTCTACCCCGTCGCGCCCGGACGACGACCCGCCGCAGCCGCGCTCCGCCAGGCCGGGCCACGGCGGCGGGTGTGAGCCGCGCTGTGAGATACCGGTCCAGGCCCCGGCGCCGCCGGAGCACCGACCGCCCGGGTGCCGGGCCGCGAGCCGGTGCCGCCACCCGGCAGCGCGCCCGCGCAGGGGGCTGCCGTACCGGCCGGACCCGGGCGGCGGCCGACTCGCGGGGCTCGGACGAGTGCCGAGGGGCGCCGGCAGGCATACGGCAGGGCCGGAGCCACGACGGCTCCGGCCCTTGCGGGGGGGTGTACAGCTCAGACGCCTGCGGGGAGTCGTACGGTCAGGCCCGCGCGGGAAGTCGCCCTCGCAGGGTGCCGTACGGTTCAGGCCGCCGCGCCCACGTTGCCGTGCAGGCGGGCCACGACCTCGGTCAGCTGGGCGGCGACCTCGGCGTCGTCGGCCGGGTGGGTCTCGGCGAAGCGGGTCAGGGAGCCGGGGATGGACAGCTTGATGTCCTCGATCACCTTGCCGCCGGCGATGCCCACGGCCTTGCGGGCCTCGTCCTGCGCCCACACGCCGCCGTACTGGCCGAAGGCGGTGCCGACGACGGCGACGGGCTTGCCGCCGAAGGCGCCGGCGCCGTACGGGCGGGACAGCCAGTCGATGGCGTTCTTCAGGACGGCCGGGATGGTGCCGTTGTACTCGGGCGAGAAGAGCAGGAAGGCGTCGGCGGCGTGGGCGGCCTCGCGCAGCCTGACGGCGGCGGCCGGGACGCTGCCCTCCACGTCGATGTCCTCGTTGTAGAAGGGGACGTCGGCCAGGCCCTCGAACAGCTCGACCTCGGCGCCCTCCGGCGCGAGCTTCACGGCCGCCTCGGCGAGCTGGCGGTTGTGCGAACCGGCGCGGAGGCTGCCGACGAGCGCGAGGATGCGAACAGACATGAGAACTCCAAGAAGCTGAAACATCGCGGTCACGATCCGGACCGGGGTCCGTTTAGTTTTCTACCACCCTAAGCGGACCGGGGTCCAGTTTTCTTCCCGATGCTTTACGCTGTCTTCATGTCCAGCGCCCTGCCGCCCTTCCCGAAGCCTCAGGAGCCCCTCGACGCACCCCAGTTGCTGGAGGTCGGCCCGGCTTCCGACGAGCCGTGCCTGCGCGCCGACGCGGCCCGCAACCGGGCCCGGCTGCTGGAGGCCGCCGCCCGGCTGATCGCCGAGCACGGGGTGGCCGGGGTCACGATGGAGGCGGTGGCCGCCGCGGCCCAGGTGGGCAAGGGCACGGTCTTCCGCCGCTTCGGCGACCGCACCGGACTGCTGATGGCCCTGCTCGACCACTCGGCCAGGCAGCTCCAGGCCGACTTCCTGAGCGGACCGCCGCCGCTGGGCCCCGGCGCGCCGCCCCTGGAGCGGCTGCGGGCGTTCGGCGTGGCGGTGCTGTACCGCACGGCCGAGCAGCTGGACCTGCAGCTGGCGGCCCAGCCGGAGCCGACCCGTCGGTTCACCCACCCCGCGTTCGGGTCGCTGCGCATGCACCTCACGGTGCTGCTCCGGCAGCTCGTGCCGGGCGCCGACTGCGACCTGCTCGCCCACACCCTGCTCGGCGCGCTGGACCCGGCGCTGATCCACCACCTGACCCGGCAGCGCGAGCTGCCCATGGAGCGGCTGGAGGCCGGCTGGCTCGACCTGGTCGCCCGGGTGACCGGCACGCAGCCGCCGCGCTGACCGCCGTACCGGACCGGGCGGGCCACCCGCCCGGTCGGTACCGTGCCCGGCGTCCGGTCAGTCGCCCTCCCCGGTGAACATCCCCACCAGTCCCTGCGGGGCGTCCGCGCGGAAGAGTAGCTCCTGGCTGCGCGCGGAGTCCGTCGCGGCCTCCTCCGCGCGCCGGAACATCCGGGCCTCGTAGGCGGCCAGCGCGGCCTCGGTGTCCCCGGGGGCCGCCGCCAGCGCGAGGCCCAGTTCGGCCCCGTCGAGCAGGGCCAGGTTGGCGCCCTCGCCGGCGAAGGGCGACATCAGGTGGGCGGCGTCCCCGAGCAGCGTGACCCCGGGCACCCGGTCCCAGCGGTGGCCGGCCGGCAGGGCGTGGATCCGGCGCGGCACCAGCGCCCCGTCCGCGTCCGCGACCAGCGCCCGCAGGCTCTCGTCCCAGCCGTCGAACTCCTTCAGCACGGCCGTCCTGGCCGCCTCGGTGTCGGTGAAGTCGATGCCGTCCAGCCAGTCCTCGGGGGCCGTCACGGCGGCGTACACGTGCAGGCTGCCGTCGGTCTCGCGGTGGGCGAGGAAGCCGCGGCCGGGGCCGAGCGCGAACAGCATGCCGCCGCCGACCACCGCCGCGCTCGCCGGGTGGCGCAGATCCCCCTCCAGCAGGTCCGCCTCCACGAACGACACGCCCGTGTACGCGGGCCGGGCGGCGGAGACCAGCGGGCGCACCCGCGACCAGGCGCCGTCCGCGCCGACCAGGACATCGGTGGTGAAGGCGGTGCCGTCCGCGAGCGTCACCCGGTGCCGGCCGCCGTCCAGCGGGCGCGCGTCGGTGACCTTGGCGCCCCAGCGGACCGTGCCCGCGGGCAGGGAGCCGAGCAGCAGTGCGCGCAGGTCCCCCCGGTCGATCTCGGGGCGCCCGCCGGTGCCCTCGTCGGGCTCGGCCAGGTGGACGGTGCCGTACCGGTCGAGCACCCGGGTGGCCTGGCCGCCGGGGTGGACCCGGGTGAGGAACTCCTCGTACAGCCCGGCCGCCCGCAGCGCCTCCTGGCCGGAGTCCTCGTGGATGTCGAGCATTCCGCCCTGGGTTCGGGCGCCGGCCGACGCCTCCAGGTCGAACAGCGCGGCCTCGATGCCGTGCACGTGCAGCACGCGGGCGAGCGCGAGCCCGCCCAGGCCCGCTCCGACGACGGCGACGGGGTGGTGGGGCAGGGGGGTGGCGGTCATGTGGCCTCCTGGCCTTCGGTCGGTACGGCGGTCCGCTCGATGCCGTTGATCAGGGCGCGGAAGGCCCACGACAGGCGGGCCTCGGGGGTGCCGGAGAGCAGGGCCTCCGCGTCGGCGGCGAGGTGCGGGTGGGTGGCGGCGGGCGCCTCGCGCAGGGCCCGGATCAGCGCCTGCCACTCGTCCGGCGACTGGTCCCCGGCGTGCTCGGCGGCGGTCGCCGTGGCGTGCTGAAGCAGCAGGTCCACGCCCCAGGCCGCCTGGGCGGCGGGCACCCCGCCGTCCCGCAGGAGGCCCAGCAGGGTCTCGATCAGCCGCAGGTAGTGCGGTCCGCTCGGCCGGGCGGTCAGCGCCGAGCGGGCCAGGGAGGGGTGCTCCAGGAGCATCGCGGTGTAGGAGGTGAGCACCCGCTCCAGCCGCTCCCGCCAGCCGCCCTCGGCCGGCGCCGGGCCGACCGTGCCGAGCAGCTCGTCCAGGACGGCCGCGTGCAGCTCGTCGGTGTTGCGGACGTAGACGTAGAGCGAGGCGGGGCCGGTGTCGAGTTCCCGGGCGAGCCGGCGCATGGTCACCTTGCGCAGCCCTTCCGCCCGCAGGATCGCGACGGCCGCGGCGATGATGCCCTCCCGGGTCAGGGCGGGCTTGGCGGGGCGCTCCCGGCGGGAGCGTGGAGCGTCGTTCATGCCGCCACCGTAACGAACATGTTCGTAGCGAACAAGTTCGTGCCGAACGTGTTCGCGCAAGGGGGCGGGGATGTGCCGTGTTTGTCGAACGATGAACCACCTTGCCCCGCCCGCTCTCGGCCCTCGCTCCTCTGCCAAGATGCGGTCTGTCATGGTGCAGATACCGAACACGCCCACGAGTGCCGATGTGGCCCGCCTGGCCGGCGTCTCGCGCGCGACCGTGTCCTACGTCCTCAACAACACCAGCGCCGTACGGATCAGCGAGGCGACCCGCCGGCGCGTGCACGAGGCCGCCCGGGAACTGGGGTACGTCCCGCACGCCGCCGCCCGCAGCCTGCGCGCCGGACACAGCCGTATGGTCCTCATGCCCGCCCCGCCCATCCCCGTGGGCCCGCTGTACGGCGGGTTCCTCAACGAACTCCAGTGGGCGCTCGGCCGGCTCGACTACACCGTCGTGCAGTACGGCAGCGTCGGCCTGCAGGGCGACGAAGCAGCCCGCGCCTGGGCCGAGTTGCGGCCGGTGGCCGTCCTGGTGCCCGGCGCCGGACTCGGCCGGGAAGGCGTCGCCCTGCTCAAACGCTCCGGCACCCGGGCCGTGGTCACCCTCGGTCCCGCCCGCGTCGACGGGGCGCACGCCCTGCTGATGGACCACGACGCCGTCGGCCACTGCGCGGGCACCCACCTGTACGACCGGGGCCGGCGCCGGATCGGTGTCGTCCTGCCCGCCGAGCCGGGTCTGGAGGCCTACTCCCGGCCCCGGCTCGCCGGCGTCCGCGAGGCGCTGCGCGGCACCGGCGCCGCCGTGACGGAGCTGCCGCTCGCCTACACCGAGGAGGCCGCCGCCGAAGTGGCCGCCGGCTGGCGCGCGTCGGGCCTGGACGGGGTGTTCGCGTACAACGACGAGTACGCCATGCTGCTGATGCGCGCGCTCCAGGACGAGGGGCTGCGCGTTCCCGACGACGTCGCCGTGATCGGCGCGGACGACCTGATGCTGGGCCGGCTGCTGCGGCCCCGGCTGAGCACGGTCCACATCGAGCTGCCTTCGGGCCGCGCCCTCGCCGAACTGGTCGACCGCGTGGTGCGCGATCCCGGCGGCGAACCGGAGGTGCACACCGTGCTGGGGGCCTCGGTGGTGCAGCGGGAGTCCAGCTGACCCGGTACCGCTGCCCCCGCACGCGCTACTGCTGCTGCGCCTGGCCCTGCTGGTCGGCGATGCTCTTGCGGACCTCGTCCATGTCGAGGTTGCGGGCCTGGCCGATCAGGTCCTCCAGCACCGGCGCGGGCAGGGCGCCCGGCTGGGCGAAGACCGCCACCTGGTCACGGATGATCATCAGCGTCGGGATCGACTGGATGTCGAAGGCCGCGGCCAGCTCCGGCTGCGCCTCGGTGTCCACCTTCCCGAACACCAGGTCGGGGTTGTCGGCGGCGGCCTTCTCGTAGACGGGCGCGAACTGCCGGCACGGAGGGCACCACTGCGCCCAGAAGTCGATGAGAACGAACTCGTTCTCACTGACCGTCTGGTCGAAGTTCTCCTTGGTCAGCTCCACGGTGCTGCTCATGGCGTGATTCCCACTTCCTGGTGTAGGGGGTGTGCCGACGGCGGAAACACGGTCACCCGGCCGCCTATTCCACCCGCGCACGCCTGTGTTCCGCGCGCGTACCCGTGTGGCCACGGCGCACACCACCCACCAGACTGACCCCATGACGGAAACGGAATCCATCGCGTACGACGTCGTGGTGATCGGGGGCGGACCCGTGGGGGAGAACGTCGCCGACCGCACCCGCGCGGCCGGGCTGACCACCGCGCTCGTGGAGAGCGAACTCCTCGGCGGCGAGTGCTCGTACTGGGCCTGCATGCCGAGCAAGGCCCTGCTCAGGCCGGTCATCGCGCAGGCCGACGCCCGCCGCCTGCCCGGCCTCGCCCAGGCGGTCCGGGGCCCGCTCGACGCCGCGGCGGTCCTCGCCCGCCGGGACGACTACACCTCCCACTGGCACGACGACGGCCAGGTCGCCTGGCTGGAGGGCACCGGCGCCGACTTCTACCGCGGCCAGGGCCGGCTGGCCGGACCGCGCACGGTCACCGTCACCGCCTCCGACGGCACGGTCACCGCCCTCACCGCCCGGCACGCCGTCGCCGTCTCCACGGGCACCCGCGCGCAGCTGCCCGACCTGCCCGGCCTCGCCGCCGTGAAGCCCTGGACCAGCCGCGAGGCCACCAGCGGCAAGACGGCCCCCGGCCGCCTGATCGTGGTGGGCGGCGGGGTCGTCGCCACCGAGATGGCCACCGCCTGGCAGGCCCTCGGCTCCCGGGTCACCCTGCTGGTCCGCGGCAAGGGCCTGCTGAACCGGATGGAGCCGTTCGCCGGGGAACTGGTCGCCGAGGCCCTCACCGAGGCGGGCGTCGACCTCCGCACCGGCACCTCCGTGGAGTCCGTCAGCCGCGAGAACGGCACGGTCGTGGCCGTCACCTCCGCCGGTGACCGGATCGAGGCCGACGAGATCCTCTTCGCCACCGGGCGCGTCCCGCACACCGGCGACCTCGGCCTGGAGACCGTCGGCCTGGAACCCGGCTCCTGGCTGGACGTGGACGACAGCCTCCGCGTCACCGGCACCGACTGGCTGTACGCGGTCGGCGACGTCAACCACCGCGCCCTCCTCACCCACCAGGGCAAGTACCAGGCCCGCATCGCCGGCGCCGCGATCGCCGCCCGCGCGTCCGGCAGCACCCTCACGGAGGAGCCGTGGGGCGCCCACGCGGCCACCGCCGACCACCACGCCGTACCCCAGGTCGTCTTCACCGACCCGGAGGCCGCCGCGGTCGGCCTCTCCCTCGCCGAGGCGGAACAGGCCGGCCACCGCGTCCGCGCCGTCGACGTCGAGTTCTCCTCCGTCGCGGGCGCGGGCCTGTACGGCGACGGCTACAAGGGCCACGCCCGCATGGTCGTGGACCTGGAGGAGGAAATCCTGCGCGGGGTCACCTTCGTCGGCCCCGGCGTCGGCGAACTCATCCACTCGGCCACCATCGCCGTCGCGGGCCGCGTCCCGCTCGACCGCCTCTGGCACGCGGTCCCGTCGTACCCGACCCTGAGCGAGGTGTGGCTGCGGCTGCTGGAGGCCTACCGGGACAACTGACGCGTCCGTCAGGGCAGGTCGAAGCCGAGTGCCTCGGCGGCCGGCCGGGGCGTCGGCTCGTTCCACAGCGCGGCGACCGCCTCGTTCGTCGACAGTGAGCGCAGTTCCGCGTGGTCCAGGTACAGGGTGCCGTCCAGGTGGTCCGTCTCGTGCTGGACGATGCGGGCCGGCCAGCCGGTGAACAGCTCGTCCAGGGGGTGGCCGTGCTCGTCCTCGGCGCGCAGCCGCACCTCGGCGTGCCGGGCCACCACCGCCTGCCAGCCCGGCACGCTCAGGCAGCCCTCGAAGAACGCGGCGCGGGCGGTGCCGACCGGCTCGTACACCGGGTTGACCAGCACCCGGAACGGCTGCGGCACGCGGCCCCGGGCCGCCGCGACCTCCTGGGGCACCGGCGCCGGGTCCTCCAGGACGGCGATCCTGAGCGGCACGCCGACCTGCGGCGCGGCCAGGCCCACACCGGGGGCCGCGTGCATGGTGGCGCGCAGCGCCTCGACGAACCGGGCCAGCAGCGCGGGCCCGAGCTGGCCGTCGTACGGCTCGGTGCCGCGGCGCAGCACCGGCTGTCCGGCCGCGACGATGGGCAAGGGGCCGCCGGCGGCGAGGAGTTCCTCGACCCGCTCGGCGAGCGGCGCGTGATCTCGGGGAGGTGCCATCGCGTCAGGATGCCACGCCCGCCCACCGGTCTCTGTGGCACGGGTCACCAACACCCCGGGGAACTCAGCCGCTTCGCGGTCCGACTCCTGGACCGTCACCGCCACCGCACCGAGCCCCGGAGAAGCCCCCAGATGACCACCGCTCCCTCGACCGTCCCGGCCGAGGCGTCCCGTCCAGCGGCACGCGACCGCTGGGCACCCCTGCGCCCCCTCGTGCTCCGCCTGCACTTCTACGCCGGTGTGCTGATCGCACCCTTCCTGCTGGTCGCCGCCGTCACCGGCCTGCTGTACGCGGGCTCCTTCCAGGCCGAGAAGCTCGTGTACGACCACGAGCTGACCGTTCCGGTGGGGGAGCGGGCGCTGCCGGTCTCCGCCCAGGTGGCCGCCGCCCGCAAGGCCCACCCCGAGGGCACCGTGGCCGCCGTACGCCCCGCGCCCGAGGCCGGCGCCACCACGCGGGTGCTGCTCTCCGGCGTGGAGGGCGTCGACCCCGAGCACACCCTCGCGGTGTTCGTGGACCCGTACACCGGGAAGGTCCGCGGCGCGCTGGAACAGTACGGCTCGACCGGCGCGCTGCCGCTGCGCACCTGGATCGACGAACTGCACCGCGACCTCCACCTGGGCGAGACCGGCCGGCTCTACAGCGAGCTGGCCGCCAGCTGGCTGTGGGTGATCGCGGGCGGCGGCCTGGTGCTGTGGTTCTCCCGGCGCCGCGCCCTGCGCCGGGTCCGCGGCACCAGCGGCCGGCGCCGCACCCTCGGCCTGCACGGCACCGTCGGCGTCTGGACGGCCGCCGGGTTCCTGTTCCTGTCCGCCACCGGCCTGACCTGGTCGGCGTACGCCGGCGCGAACATCGACGAGCTGCGCACCTCGCTGGGCCAGGCCACCCCGTCGGTCTCGGCGGCCGTGGCCGGCGGAGAGCACGCGGGCCACGGCTCGGCGGCCGGCACCGGCGGCACGGCCGAGCACGGCGTGGGCCTGGACAGGGTGCTCGCGGCGGCCCGCGCGAAGGGGCTGGACGACCCGGTGGAGATCGTGCCGCCGGCGGACGCGCACAGCGCCTGGGTGGTCAGGCAGGTCCAGCGCGGCTGGCCCACGAAGCAGGACTCCGTCGCCGTCGACCCGGCCACCGGGCAGGTCACCGACGAGCTGCGGTTCGCCGACTACCCGGTGCTCGCCAAGCTCACCCGCTGGGGCATCGACCTGCATACCGGCGTCCTGTTCGGGCTCGTCAACCAGATCGCCCTCGCGCTGCTCGCGCTCGCCCTGGTCCTGCTCGTCGGATGGGGCTACCGCATGTGGTGGCAGCGCGGCCGGGGCTCCGCCTTCGGCCGGCCGGTCCCGCGCGGCGCCTGGGCCGAGGTGCCGCCGTACCTGCTCGTCCCGGCGCTCGCGGCCGTCGCCGTGCTCGGCTGGTTCGTGCCGCTGCTCGGCATCCCGCTGGCCGGCTTCCTCGCCGTCGACGTCGTCCTCGGCGAGATCGCGCACCGGCGCGGGCGCCGCACCTACGGGGGTGCCGGCCGGGTGAAGTAGCGTGGGGCGACACGCCGACGCCGAGAGAGGGGACACGGGACGATGGCGCGGGAGGGCGAGCGGGCCCGGCGGCGCGGCCAGGGTGAACTGGAGGGCCAGGTCCTCGGCGCGCTGCGCGAGGCGGACGGGCCGGTCACCGCGGCCTGGGTGCAGCAGCGCCTCGGCGGCGACCTCGCCTACACCACCGTCGTCACCATCCTGACCCGGCTGCTCGCCAAGGACGTCGTCGCCCGCGAACGGCACGGCCGGTCCTTCGTGTGGACGCCGACGGCCGACGTGGCCCGGCTGGCCGCCCTGCGCATGCGCCGCCTGCTGGACGGCGAACGGGACCGCGAGGCGGTCCTGGCCAGCTTCGTCACCGCCCTGCCGCCCGGCGACGAGCAGGTGCTGCGGGCCCTGCTCGACATCCCGGGCCCGGACGCCGGCGGTACGGAAGACTGACCGCCCATGGGGGTCTTCGTCTTCCTGCCACTGGTGCTGCCGCTGTCCGCGTGGCCGGTCGCCCGGCTCGCCGAGACCCGGCTGCACCCGCGCACCGCCACCCGGCTGCTGACCGCGGTCGCCGTCGTCATGGCGGTGTGCAGCACGCTGTGCCTGGCCCTGCTCATGGTGGTCGGCACCGCCCAACTGCCCGGTAATCCCCTGCCGGACGGCTGGTCCGACCCCGAGGTGCGGGCCGCCGTCCCCTACGACGAGGTGGCCGGCCGGGCCGCCATCCCCGCGCTCGGCGTGGTCGCCGCCGCCTGCGGGCGCACCCTCCGGCGGCACCGCCGGGTGACCCGCCGGGCCCGCCGGGCGCTGGCCGGGGTGCCGGGGCGCACGGTGGCGGTCCTGCCGGACAGCACGCCGTACGCGTACGCCCTGCCCGGCGGCCGGGGCCGGATCGTGGTCACCACGGCGCTGCTGGCCGGGCTCGCGCCCGCGGAGCGGCGCGCCCTGTTCGCCCACGAGCGGGCCCACCTGAGCGCCTGTCACCACCGGCATCTGCTCGCCGCGCACCTGGCGGCCCGCGCCAACCCGTTCCTGCGTCCGCTGCGCACCGCCGTCGTCTACACGGCCGAGCGGTGGGCGGACGAGGAGGCGGCCCGCGCGGTCGGCGACCGGCGCACGGTGGCCCGCGCCATCGGCAAGGCGGCCCTGCTGTCCCCGGGCACCCCGGCGCCGACCCTGGCCGCGCTGGCGGCGGCCGGTCCGGTGCCGCGCCGGGTGGCCGCGCTGCTGGGCCCCGCGCCCGTGGCCCGTACCTGGCCGTCGGCGTTCACCCCGGTCGGCCTGGCCGCCTGGGCCGCGGCCGCCGGGGCACTGGTGTCCGCGATGTCGTCGGCGAACTCCGCCGTCACCCTGTTCCTGGTCCTGCAGGCGGCGACCCCGCTGTGATCCGCGGCGCGGGGACGGCGGGCCGGCGGCCCGAGACATGCCGGCGGCCCGGCCCCTGACGGGAACCGGGCCGCCGGCCGGCTCACTCCTGCGGGAAGTCGCCCGCGAGCGCCGAGGCGATGCGCAGGTGCCGCTCCGCCTCCTCGTGCCGGGCCTGCCGTTCGAGCGTGCGGCCCAGCATCAGCCGGGCGTAGTGCTCCACCGGGTCGCGCTCCACGATGGTGCGCAGCTCGGCTTCGGCGCGGCGCAGCTGGGCCGAGTGGTAGTAGGCGCGGGCCAGCAGCAGCCGCGGTCCGGTCTGCTCCGGCACCTCCTCGACCAGCCGGGCCAGCACCCGGGCCGCGCCCGCGTAGTCCTTCGCGTCGAAGAACAGCCGTGCGCGCTCCCAGCGCTCGGCGGGGGTGCCCCGGTCGTAGTACGTGGTCTCCACTTGCGTCTCCACTCGTGACCTCCTTCGACGGCCACAACGGGACGCAGTTGTTTAATATTCCACTACCTTGGTTGGGGGGCCTACGGCCTCCGGCGGCGGGTCCTACGGCCGGCGGAGAGCCGCCAGCTCGGCGTCGGCCCGCTCGGTGACCAGGGCGAGCACACGGCCGGCCACCGCCCGGTCCTCCTCGGGGATGCCCGCGTACAGCCGTGCGGAGAACACCGCGGCCTCGGCGGAGGTCGTGGCGTACAGCTCCCGCCCGGCCTGTGTGATGCGCACGCTCGACGGCCCCTCCGGGACGATCAGGCCCGCGGCCGCCAGGCCCTCGATCGCGCGCCGGGCCTCGCCCTCGTCGGCCTTGACCGCGCTGACCACGCCGTCCGCCAGGTCGGCGCGCTCGACCGGCCCGTCCGCGACGGCCGTCAGGCGCAGGGTGATGGACTGCAGGTAGTCGATGCCGTGTGGGGTGAGCACGTGCTCCAGGACGGCGCGGGAGGCGTAGTGGGCGAGGGCTATGGTGCGGCCGTCGGCGCGGGGTGCGGTGGTGGTCATGACTGCTCCGTCTCGTGATCGGTGGTGCCGAACGGGTCAAGCGGTGCGTCGAGAAGGGTCGTCAGGTCGCGGGTGAACTCCCGGGCGCGCGGGCTGTCGGGGCCGCCGAGCGGGGCCAGCAGCTGGCGCAGCAGTCCCTGGACGACGTCGATCGCCTTCCGGGTGGTCTCGCGGCCCTGCTCGGTGAGGGCGAGCTGCACCGCGCGCGGGTCGTCCGGGTCCCGGGTGCGCTCGATGAGCCCGGCCGACTCCAGACCGCGGGCCAGCTTGGAGACGTACAGGGCCTCCAGGCCGGTCCGGTCGGCGAGGCGGCGCTGGCTGGGGCGCTCCCCGAGGCGCTGCATGCCGTGCAGCGAGGCCACCACCACGTACTGCGCGTGGGTCAGGCCGAGCGGGGCCACCGCACGGTCCACGGCGACCCGCCACTTCATGGACAACCGCCACACCAGGAAACCGGGCGTGGCCCCTTCGGACACCTTGCTCATGGCAAATACAGTACATGGCTACTATGTACATGGCTACTAAATAGGCCGTGCCGCCGGCTTCCGCAGCGCGGGGCGTTCCGGGCGCCAGGTGGCGACCAGGGCCGCCGCGAGCAGGAGTTCGGCGATGTCGCCGCCGTAGTACATGATCTCCGCGCCGCCCCGGACCTCGCCGGCGGGAGCGTGCACGTGCACCCAGAAGCCGCCGTACATCAGTTGGGCGACGACCGCGTGCACGGCGATCGCGCATCCCAGGACGACCAGCCGGGCGCGCACCCCGGGACGGGCCGGGGCCGGGTCGGGCCCGGCGACGGAGTACGCGAACAGGCACCCGGACAGCAGGAAGTGCGCGTGCAGCAGCCAGTGTCCGGCCGGATGGGCCACGACGGTGTCGTAGAGCGGGGTGAAGTACAGGACCGGGAGGCTCCCCGTGGACAGCAGCAGGGCCGGGACCGGGCGCGAGAGCAGGCGGGACGGGCCGCTGTGCAGGAGCGCGGTGACGCGGCGGGCGCGGGCGGCGGGAAGCGCGCGCAGCAGGAGGGTGACCGGGGCGCCGAGCACGAGCGCGAGCGGGGCGTACATGCCGAGGAGCAGGTGCTGGGCCATGTGCCCGCGGAAGTCGCGGTGGGCGAACGGAGCGAGCGGCGGCAGCAGCGCCACCGCCAGCAGGGCCAGGCCCGCGCCGAAGGCGACGGTCCGCCGGCGACTCCAGGGCCGGTCGCGGCGGTGCGCCCGGCGCACCAGCAGCAGGTAGCCGCCCGCGCACACCAGCAGGGCCAGAACCGGCAGCAGCACGCCGAACACACCGCCGCTCTCGTGGTGGGGGGTGTGGTGGTGGTCCATCAGGCGGCGCGTCCGTTCCGTCCGGCGCGCGGGGCCGCCGGGTCGAAGGGCCGTGCGCCCCGCCGCAGCAGCAGGCCGCCGGCCACCAGCAGCGCGCCGAGGACCAGGAAGGCGATGTCCCACCACACCTGGTGCGGCCCGCCGTGGACATGGTGGATGCCCAGGATCTGATGGTCCACCAGGCCCTCGACCAGGTTGAACAGCCCCCAGCCGGCCAGGATCCAGCCCCACAGCACCCGCGAGGCCCACACCTGCCGCCGGCCGGTGGTCACCCGGCCGTACAGGACGGCGAGTCCGCCGAGCACGGCGAGCCAGCACACGGTGTGGAAGACGCCGTCCCACACGGTGTTCATCTCCAGCCCGGAGACGGTGTGGGGGTCGTAGTACCGGACGCCGATGCGGTCGTGGTCGGTGCTGCTGAGCATGTGGTGCCACTGCAGGAGCTGGTGCAGCAGGATGCCGTCGAGGAATCCCCCGAGCCCCACTCCCAGGAGGATCCCGGGCAGTTGCAGGCTGGCGGGCGCGGTGTCGGCTCGGGGGGCACGTACGGTGGTGGCCATCGCTCCTCGTCTCGGTCGGTTCCTCGGTCGTTCGGGGGGCAGCGGATGCCCTACCGAGAGCTACCAGTTACCCGGCTTCACCGCTGCGGCACGCTCGGCCATGTGTGCGAAGCGGGCGGAACGGCCGGAATCCCTCCACTCGGATTCGGCCCCACGGGCGCACTTACGCGCCCTTCGTGCCGGGCGAAAGGCTGATAAGCCATAACTTGCTCGGTTTGGCCAGCGTTTCACCGGATGCGGGTGACTGCCCGCGACCGTATGTGGAAGGACAGGGAACCGATGAAACGGGTTACCCGAAACAGTGTGATCGCCATCGCCGCCGCTTCCGGCGCCATGGCAGTGGCGGGGCCGGTCCACGCCGACTCCGCCGCGGACGGCTCCGCGGGCGGCTCGCCCGGGCTGATCTCCGGCAACGGCATCCAGCTGCCGGTGCACCTCCCGGTGAACGTGTGCGGGAACACCGTGAACGTCGCCGGGCTGCTCAACCCGGCGATGGGCAACGGCTGCACCAACGCGGGCGACCACACCGCCGGGAAGCAGAAGGCAGAGACCGCGGCGCGGGGCGGGGCCACCGCCCACGGCACCGAGCAGAACTCGGCCGGCGTGATCTCCGGCAACGGCATCCAGCTGCCGGTCGATCTGCCCGTGAACGTCAGCGGCAACACCGTGAACGTGGTGGGCATCGGCAATCCCGTCTTCGGCAACACGTCTGTGAACGGCCCCGGGGACCACCCCGAGCCCAGCGCACCGCCCGCGTCGGAACCGCCCGCGTCGGAACCGCCCGCGTCGGAACCGCCCACGCGGGTCACCCCGCCGGTGCGCTCCGAGCCTCCGCGGCCGCAGCACCCGCCGACGGTGCACTCGCTGCCGAAGCCGGTCCCGGTCGTCGTACGCCAGCCGCCCGGCACCCTCGCGCGCACCGGTGCGGACGGCACCTGGACGGCGGCCCTCGCCGGCCTGGCCTCGATGGCGGGGGGAACGGTCCTGTACCGGCGCTTCCGGTCCAGGGCGGCCGGCCGGGCGGGCTGACCCGCGCCCCGGGCACATCCCGGCCCAGGGAACACCGGGCCGGCCGGCAGCACACCGGCCGGCCCGGCACCCGCCGGCCTGGACCCCGCGGCGGCCGCGGGCGCGTCACCAGCCGGTGAACAGCAGATGGTTCAGCAGGAGCGCGAGCACCGCCTGCGCGGCGAGCCAGCCGCGTGGTCGTGGCAGGAACGCGCAGGCCGCGAGCAGCCACGTCGCGAAGGGCAGCCAGATGCGCTCCGTCTCCGCCTTGCTCATCCCGGACAGGTCCGCGACCAGCAGGGCCAGCAGGGCCGCCGACACGAGGAGCGCGAGACGGGCCTCGGCCCGGGGCGCCGTGCGGCGGCGGGCGGACAGCGCGCCCGTCCGCCGCAGCCCCGCCGCCGTGGCCAGGCCGGTGATCAGCACCGTGCAGGCCAGGTTGGCCCACACCCAGTAGCCGTACGGGCGGGTGCCGCCGACGCCCTGGTAGTAGCGCGTGACCAGCAGCCGGTACCCCTCCCACCAGTCGAACCCGGCCAGTGTGAACACCACCGGCACGACGGCCGCCCCGGCCAGGAACAGAAGCGGCACGACCGGGCGTTCGCGGACCCGGTGCCGGCCCGCCACCAGCACCGCCGCGCCGATCAGCGCGAACAGCGTGAGGCCGTAGGAGAGGTAGCAGGTCAGGCCGTACAGCAGGCCGCCGCCCGCCGCCCAGGCCACGGACCGTCCGGTGACCGCGAGGGCCAGCAGGGCCATGGACCAGGCGGCGACCGCCGCGAAGTACCCGTCGGCCGACGCCCCCACCCACACCGCGGCCGGGGCCATCACCAGGAACGGCGCCGCCCGCCGGGCCAGGCGCTCGTCGGCCAGGGCCCGCACCGCCACCAGCACCGCCACGCAGGCGGTCGCGCCGACCGTGACGCACCAGGCGCCGGCCCAGCCGCCGCCCCGCAGACCGGCCCGGTCCAGCAGGACGAAGGTGAGGGTGGCCGCCGGGGGGTGCCCGGCGATGTGGGCGGGCCAGGGGGCGGGGGAGCCGCTGACGATGTGGTGGGTGAAGTCGCGCAGGGCCGCCGGGATGTCGTGGAAGCGGCCGACGACCGTGAGGTACTCGTTGCGGGTGGTGAGCCGGCCGGCCACCCCCCGCCGCCAGCCGTCCACCAGCGCCAGCGACCACGTCCAGGCCAGCGCCGTGCCCCAGGCCGCGAGGAGCAGCCCCCGCCACGGCAGCCGGGCGGCGACGGACGGCCCGCAGGCCACCACGGCGGCCGCCACCACGACCGCGGCCGGCGTGCCCGGGCCCAGGTGCGGGTCCCAGTCGGCGAACAGCGGCGGCCAGTGCACGAACAGGGTGCGGCGGGTGTCCTGGAGGTGCCGGCCGACGAGCACGGCGACGAGGACGAGCAGGGCGGCGGCGGTCGCGGCACCGAGGTCGGCGCGCAGACCGGCGTACCGGTCACGGAGGGAAGCCTGGGTCACACCGGAACGCTAGGTCGGCGGCCGGGCGGAGAACGGGACCGGCGGTCGGACGTCAGCGTTTCGTCATGGGTGGCGCACCCGTCACCGGTGCCGTTCCGGCCTACCGTCGGACCATGCGAGACCACCACCCGCGGCTTCCCTCCTCTCCCGGCTTCTGGCGCAGCCCGCTGCGCGGCCCCTGGTTCACCTCGGTGCTCGGTCTGGTGCTGCTCGTCGGCATCACCGTGCTGTTCGTGACCGGACTGGTGTCGTACGCGGCCTACAACCCGGACCTGTCCCGGGTGAACGACCAGACCCCGGACAAGGGGGTCCTCGGCTTCTACCTCTTCGCCTGGCCCACCGGCCCGGTATGGCTGTACCGGTTCACGCAGGGCCTCCACGTCACCCTCGGCATCACCCTGATCCCGGTGCTGCTGGCCAAGCTGTGGTCGGTGGTGCCGAGGCTGTTCGCCCTGCCCCCGGCCCGCTCGGTCGCCCACGCGCTGGAACGGATCTCCCTGCTGCTGCTCGTCGGCGGCGGCCTGTTCGAGTTCACGACCGGCGTGCTCAACGTCCAGCTCGACTACGTCTTCCCGGGCTCCTTCTACCCGCTGCACTTCTACGGCGCGTGGGTGTTCTTCGCCGCGTTCATCGCGCACGCCGTGCTGAAGCTGCCGACGGCCCTGCGGGCGGTGCGGCGGCGACCGTCCGAGGAGGACGACCTGGTCGCCCCGCGCCCCGACCCGCCCACCGTCTCCCGGCGCGGGGCGCTGGCGCTGGTCGGCGGCGGCTCGCTGCTGCTGTTCCTGACCACGGTGGGGCAGAGCCTGGGCGGGCCCTTCCGCCGTACGGCCCTGCTCGCGCCGCACGGCGCGGCCGACCCCGGCGGCGGCCCGAACGGGTTCCAGATCAACAAGACGGCCGGGTACGCCGGGATCACCCCGGCCGACACGCACCCGGACGGGTGGCGGCTCGTCGTCACCGGGCGCACCGGAACCGTACGCCTGAGCCGCGCCGAGCTGCTCCGGCTGCCGCTGCACAGCGCGTCGCTGCCCATCGCCTGCGTGGAGGGCTGGTCGACCGCCGACCAGTGGTGGCGCGGGGTGCGGCTGCGCGACCTCGCCGCGCTCGTCGGCCACGACGGCGACCCGCCGGACGTGTTCGTGGAGTCCCTCCAGCGGCACGGCGCCTTCCGCCGCGCCGCCCTGCGGGCCAACCAGGTGGCCGACCCCCGCTCGCTGCTCGCCCTGTACGTCAACGGCGAGGAGCTGTCCCCCGACCACGGCTACCCGGCGCGGATCATCGTGCCCGCCGCGCCCGGCGTGCTCAACACCAAGTGGGTGGCCCGGCTGACCTTCGGAGACCTGTGATGCGCCCGCGCCCGACCCTCGGAAACCCCTTCCAGATCCTGCTGCTGGCCTGCTCGTTCGCCCTCGCCGGCTACGCCGGGGTGCGGCTGCTCGCGGGCGACTGGCGGGCCGTGGCGCTCTGGGTGGTGGGGGCGGCCCTGCTGCACGACCTCGTGCTGCTGCCGCTGTACTCGGTGGCGGACCGGGCGGTCGTCCGCGGGCTCGGCGCCGCCGGGCGGCGGGAGTGGACGCTGTACGTCCGGGTCCCGGCCGCCCTGTCCGGGCTGCTCCTGCTCGTATGGTTCCCGCTGATCAGCGGGATGGCGGACCGGCGCTACCGGTCCGCCACCGGCCTGTCCCCGGACGGCTTCCTCGCCCGCTGGCTGCTGATCAGCGCCGTGCTGTTCGGCGGCTCGGCGCTGCTGCTGGCCCTGCGCGGCC
Source organism: Streptomyces sp. NPDC046881 (assembly GCF_040645015.1). Taxonomy (NCBI): domain Bacteria; kingdom Bacillati; phylum Actinomycetota; class Actinomycetes; order Kitasatosporales; family Streptomycetaceae; genus Streptomyces; species Streptomyces sp. NPDC046881. The sequence continues at coordinate 43,609 of NZ_JBEYXJ010000034.1, forward strand.
GGGGGCGGGTGCGGCTGCGCAGGGCGACGAAGCGCCGCCCGCCGGCCGTCCACTGACCCGCCGTCCGCCAGCCCGCCCGGCCCGCGCAGCGCAGCAGGGCCGGGGTGCCGAGCCGGGCCCACGGGAAGGCACCGCCGCCCGTCCCCGCCCCGGTGCCGGCGACGACCTGCACCTCGGAGCGTTCGTCGACGTCGACCGCGGCCGTCTCGGCGATCAACAGGCCGCCGGGACGCAGCAGCCGGGCCACCCGGTCCAGCAGGGCGCCCGGATCGCCGCCGATGCCGATGTTGCCGTCCATGAGCAGCACCGTGCCCCAGCGGCCCTCGCCGGGCAGCGGCTCGAACACCGAGCGCCGCAGGGCCTGGCCGCCGAGCCGCACGGTGTGCTCGACGGCGGCCTCGCTGACATCGATCCCGAGGACGGTACGGCCCCGGACGGCGAGTTCCGCCACCAGCCGCCCCGGCCCGCAGCCGACGTCGAGGACGGCGCCCTCGCAGCGGTCCAGCACCGCCTGGTCCACCGGGTCCGCCCGCGCGCACCACCGCTCGACCTCCAGCGGCAGCAGCCAGCCGTCGCTGCGGCGCAGGAACAGCGGGCCGCGCCCGGTGCGCAGCGCGGCCGCGTAGGGATCGGCGCCGGCCCAGGCGAGGGCCGGCGGGGTGCTCATCGGGCGGTCCCGGGGGCGGTGTGCGCGGCGCACCGGGCGAGCCGGGCGGCGAACCGGCCGTGCGGTGCGAGCGCGGCGACCGCCGCCGCGTCGGCAGCGGTGTCCACGTCCCGCAGCATGGGCAGGTCGCGCACCCGCAGCCCGGCGGCCACCAGCCGCCGCCGCTGCACGGCACCCGTCCACGGGGTCGACATGGGCACGCCCCGCAGCAGCCGCGGATCGGGCTCGGTCAGCCCCAGCGCCCAGAACCCGCCGTCCGCCGCCGGCCCGAAGCACGCGTCGTACCCGGCGAGGTCCACGGTCAGCAACTCCGGGGTGACCTGCGGGGTGTCCATGCCGATGAGCAGGGCGGGACCCGTGCACCGGGCGAACGCGTCGGCCAGCCGGGCGTCCAGGCCGCCCGCGCACTGCGGTACGACGTCGAAACCGGGCGGCAGCCAGGGGCCGGGAGCCCCGTCCAGCACCAGGACGCGCCGGTCGGCCGGGGTGGCCGCCACGGCGTGCAGGGTGTCGGCGAGTGCCGCCTCGGCGAGCGCCGCCGCCTCCGCGGGGCTGAACGGCGGGGTGAGCCGCGTCTTGACCCGTCCCGGCAGCGGTTCCTTGGCGATGACGAGCAGCGTGGTCACCGTACGGCCCTCCGCTCGGCCGGGGGTTCGGCGAGGACGCGGCTCATGTCCCGCACCGCCTGCCAGGTGCCGCGCCAGGTGCCCGTCACCTTGGAGGAGCCGGCGCGCGGCAGGTACGGCACGTCGTGCTCGGTGATCCGCCAGCCGGCGTCGGCCGCCCGCACCACCATCTGGAGCGGATAGCCGCTGCGCCGGTCGCTCAGCCCGAGCGCGAGCAGCTGCTCCCGGCGGGCCGCCCGCAGCGGGCCGAGGTCGTGCAGCCGCAGTCCGGTACGGCGGCGCAGCAGCCGGGCGAGTGCGAGGTTGCCGGCCCGGGCGTGCACGGGCCAGGCACCCCGGCCCCGCGCCCGCCGCCGGCCGAGGACCAGGTCGGCCCGGCCGTCGAGGACGTCCCGCACGAAGGGCACCAGGTGCCCGGGGTCGAGGGAGGCGTCGCAGTCGCAGAAGCAGACGACGTCGGCGGTGGCGGCGGTCAGCCCGGCGTGGCAGGCGGCACCGAAACCGCGCCGCGGCTCGTGGACGACGGTCGCGCCAAGAGCGCGGGCGATGTCCGCCGAGCCGTCGGTGGAGCCGTTGTCCACGACGAGGGCGCGCCAGCCGGCCGGGATCCGGGCGAGCACCCAGGGCAGGGCCGCCGCCTCGTCCAGGCACGGCAGCACCACGTCCACGCTCGCCGCTGAAGAGGGTGATGAGGTGGTCACGCCGTTCACCCTACGAACGGGAAGCGGACATACCGGACCGATGCTCCTTACGAAACGCGGACGTCGGGGCCGGGGGCGGGCCGCGGGGCGACACCCGCGACGGCCCGGTGCGAGGCTGGGACCATGCAGCAGCCGCACCCGCCCGGCACGGGCAGAGCCACCGGCGGGACCGCCCCCGCCGCCCCCGCACCGGCCCCGACGTCCGCCCCCGGTGGCGCCCGGGTCCTGGTCGTCGACGACGACGCCACCGTGGCCGAGGTCGTCGCCGGCTACCTCGGCCGCGCCGGGTACCTCGTGGACCGGGCCGACGACGGCCCCACCGCCCTCACCCGCGCCGCCGCGCACTGGCCGGACCTGGTGGTCCTCGACCTGATGCTGCCCGGCATGGACGGCCTGGAGGTCTGCCGCCGGCTGCGCGCCCGGGCCGCCGTGCCCGTCGTCATGCTCACCGCACGCGGCGACGAGGACGACCGCATCCTGGGGCTGGAGGTCGGCGCCGACGACTACGTGACCAAGCCGTTCAGCCCCCGCGAACTGGTCCTGCGGGTGCAGTCGGTGCTGCGCCGCGCCCGCCCCGCCGTGGCCGCCGGCCCGCTGGCCGCCGCCGGCCTCACCGTCGACCCCGCCGCCCGCCGCGCCACCAAGAACGGCACCGAACTCGCCCTCACCCTGCGCGAGTTCGACCTCCTCGCCTTCTTCCTGCGGCACCCGGGGCGGGCGTACAGCAGGGAGGACCTGATGCGCGAGGTGTGGGGCTGGGACTTCGGCGACCTCTCCACCGTGACGGTCCACATCCGCCGGCTGCGCGGCAAGACCGAGGACGACCCGGCGCGGCCGCGCCTGATCCAGACCGTGTGGGGCGTCGGCTACCGCTTCGACCCGAGCGGCCGGGACGAGGAGGGCTGACATGCGCGACACCCTGCTCATCGCCCTGTACGCCTTCGCCGGGGCCGCCGTCACGGGCCTCGCGGGGGCCGCCGCGCTCCGGCTGCTGCGGCACCGCTCGCTCACCGTGTCCCTCGCCGTCGTCGCCGCGGTCGGCGTCGGCGGCGTGCTCACCGGCACCCTCGCGGTCGCCTGGGCGATGTTCCTGTCCCCGCACGACCTGACCGTGGTGACGACGGTCGTCGCGATGGCGGCCGTGGTCTCCCTGGCCACCGCCCTCCTGCTCGGCCGCTGGGTCGTCGCCCGCAGCCGCGAACTCGCCCTGGCGGCCCGCTCGTTCGGGGAGGCCGGCGACTTCGCCGCCCCCGCGGCCCCGGCCACCGCCGAACTGGCCGCGCTCAGCCGCGAGCTGGCGGCCACCAGCGCGCGGCTCGCCGAGTCCCGGGAGCGGGAACGCCTGCTGGAGACCTCACGCCGGGAACTGGTCGCCTGGATCTCGCACGACCTGCGCACCCCGCTCGCCGGGCTGCGCGCCATGTCGGAGGCCCTGGAGGACGGCGTCGCCGACGACCCCGCCCGCTATCTGAAACAGATCCGCACCGAGGTCGAGCGCCTCAACGACATGGTCGGCGACCTCTTCGAACTCTCCCGCATCCACGCCGGCACCCTGCCGCTGGCCCCGTCCCGGATCTCCCTCTACGACCTCGTCGGCGACGCCCTCGCCGGAGCCGACCCGCTCGCCCGCGCCCACGGCGTCCGGCTGGTCGGCGACCGGGTGGAGCCGGTCCCGGTGGAGGTCGACGCCAAGGAGATGAGCCGCGTCCTGGGCAACCTGCTGGTCAACGCCATCCGCCGGACACCCGCCGACGGCACGGTCGCGGTCGCCGCCGAGCGGTCGGCCGACGGCGTGGTCGTCTCCGTGACGGACGGCTGCGGCGGCATCCCCGAGGAGGACCTGCCCCGCGTCTTCGACACCGGCTGGCGCGGCACCCACGCCCGCACCCCGCCGGCCGGCGCGGGCCTGGGCCTGGCCATCGTGCGCGGCATCGTCGAGGCCCACCGGGGCCGGGCCACCGTGCACAACATCCCCGGCGGCTGCCGCTTCGAGGTCACCCTGCCCGCGGCACCCTAGGCCCCGACGCCGGGGCCCACCCTCCGGGCGGACGACGGGACTTCGACGCCCGGGCCGGGCCCCCGGCTCACTCGCAGACGGCGAACTCCCGCATGCCCTCCGTGAAACCGACCTCCGGCTTCCAGCCCAGCTCGGTCCGCAGCCGCGAGGAGTCGGCCGTGATGTGCCGTACGTCGCCCAGGCGGTACTCCCCGGTGATCACCGGAGCGGGACCGCCGTGGGCGTCGGCCAGCGCGCGGGCCATCTCCCCGACGGTGTGCGGCTCGCCGCTGCCGGTGTTGTACGCGGTGAGCACGCCCGGGGCGGAACCGGCCTCCAGCGCCACGACGTTGGCGGCGGCCACGTCCCGCACGTGGACGAAGTCCCGGCGCTGCCGCCCGTCCTCGAACACGCGGGGCGCCTCGCCCCGGGCGAGCGCGGACCGGAAGAAGGAGGCGACACCGGCGTACGGGGTGTCGCGGGGCATCCGGGGCCCGTACACGTTGTGGTAGCGCAGCGACACGGCGGACCCGCCCGTCGACCGGGCCCAGGCGGCGGCCAGGTGCTCCTGCGCGAGCTTGGTCGTGGCGTACACGTTGCGCGGATCGGCCGGCGCGTCCTCACCGACCAGCCCCGGAGCCAGCTGCGCACCGCACCCCGGGCACCTGGGCTCGAACCGCCCCGCGTCCAGGTCGGCGACCGCCCGCGGGCCCGGCCGTACGACCCCGTCGCGCGGGCAGGCGTACCGCCCCTCGCCGTACACCACCATCGACCCGGCCAGCACGAGGTGCCGTACCCCCGCCTCCGCCATGGCGGCGAGCAGGACGGCGGTGCCCAGGTCGTTGCGGGAGACGTACTCCGCCGCGTCCCCGAACCCCGTCCCGAGGCCGACCATCGCGGCCTGGTGGCAGACGGCGTCCACGCCGGCCACGGCCCGGGCGACCGCCGCCGGATCGCGCACGTCCGCGCCCGGATCCGCCCGCACGTCGAAGACGACCGCCTCGTGCCCGCGCGCCGTCAGCGCCGCCACGACATGGGACCCGATGAACCCGGCACCGCCGGTGACCAGTACACGCATACGCCCACGCTAGGCCCGCCCCGACGCCGCACCACCCGGCCGCGCCCGCACGTCACGACTCCGTAAGCCCTAGGCTGCCGTCGTGATCGAGGCAGTGGGGGAGACGGAGGCCGCCGGATGGTCCAGGACCCGCTCGTGGGTGGAGCGGGGTCTGCGGCCCGGGGAGCGGATCCGCGGTGTGGTGGAACTGCGCGGGGGCTGGACCTCGCGGATGCGGCGCCTGGACGTCGAGGGCGACGGTGAGGGGTACTCCCTGGTCCTGCGCTCGTTCGTCAAGCCGTTCTACGTCCGGCACGCGCCGGGACTGCTGACCCGGGAAGCGGACATCCTCCGGCTGCTGGCGGACACCGGCGTGCCGGCGGCCCGGCTGCACGCCGTCGACGCGGCGGCCGAGCACTGCGACCATCCGTCCCTGCTGATGTCCCTGCTGCCCGGAACGCTACGGCTGACCGGGGAGGACCTGGAGCGGACGACCGCACTCCTGGCCGAGCAGCTGGTGACGATCCACACGCTGCCCGTACCGGAAGACGCCCGGCCGCGCACCTATGAGGCGTGGACCGGTCCGGACCGGGTACGGCTGCCCGGGCGCCCGGGACGGCCGGACGTGTGGCGGCGTGCCGTCGACGTGATCCGCCGTCCGCCCCCGGCGCACCGGCCCTGCTTCCTGCACCGCGACTTCCACCCGGGGAACGTGCTCTTCTCCGGCACGGGCGCCGGTCTGGCCGTCACCGGTGTCGTGGACTGGGTGGAGACGTCGTGGGGGCCGGCCGACCTGGACGTGGCCCACTGCTCCACCGCACTCGCCCTGCTGCACGGCGTACGGGCCGGCATGCGGCTGGCCGATCACTACTTGGCGGCCGGCGGCACCCTCAGCGAGACGCCGGCGGACCACCTGTACTGGCGGGTGCTCGACGCGCTGGCCTTCGCGCCGGACGCGGAGAAGGTCGCCGAGCCCTGGCGGCAGCTGGGCAGGACGGACCTGACGGCGGCCGTCCTCACGGAGCGCCTGGAGGACTACCTCCAGGCGCTCCTCGGCCGGTACGGCTGACGCCCCGGCGGCCGGGCCCCGGCTTCACCAGGTGACCGGCAGGCTGAGCGGGAAGCGGCGGATGGTGCCGGTGTCCCAGCGGACCTCGTCGGGGGAGACGTCGAGGCGCAGGTCGGGGAAGCGGGCCAGCAGGCCGGTGACCGCGCTGTCCAGCTCCGCGCGGGCGAGCGGCGCGGCGAGGCAGTGGTGCCCGCCCCAGCCGAACGTCATGTGCGGGTGCACCGGCCGGCCGAGGTCGAGCCTGTGCGGGTCCGGGAAGACGGCCGGGTCGCGGTTGGCCGCCAGGTAGGACACGTGCACGTAGTCGCCGGCGCTGATGGCGGTGCCCTCGATCTCCGCGTCCTCCAGCGCGATCCGCGGGATGCCCACGCCCTTGCGGAAGGGGATGAACCGCAGCAGCTCCTCCAGCGCGCCGGGGAACCGCTCGGGCTCGCGCGCGAGCGCGTCGCGCTCCTCGGGCCGGGTCAGCAGCAGATAGGCGATGTTGCTGATCTGGCAGGTCGCGGTGTCGTTGCCGCTCAGGATCAGCGTCACGGACAGGACCGCGAGCTCGTCGTCGCTCAGCGGTTCCTCGCCCTCCGGCACCTCGGCCGTGGCCATCGCGCTCAGCAGGTCCTCGCCCGGCGCGCTCCGCCGGGCCGGGATCAGTTCGGCGAAGTACTTGCGCAGGCGGGCCTTGGCGTCGGCCGCGTCCTGCCGGGCGTCCGGAGAGGTGGCCAGCAGCCGCATGGTCCAGTCCCGCAACTGGTCGCGGTCGGCCTCGGGGACGGCGAGCAGCTCGCAGATCGTCAGGTGGGGCAGCGGCACCGACAGATGCGTCACCAGATCGGCGGGCGGCCCGGCCTCGGCCATCGCCGTGAGCAGCCCGGCCACCACCTTGTCCACGGCCGGCCGCATCGCCGCCACCCGCTCCCGGGTGAACGCCTGGGCCGTCACATGCCGCAGACGGGTGACGTGCGGCGGGTCCGTCACGTTGATCGATTCCGGCGACACGATGGGCTCCGGCGTCATCCTCGGATAGTCCCGCCCGACGATCGCCGCCCGGCTGAACCGGGGATCGCACGTCACCTGGCGCACTCCGGCGAAGCTGGTCACCAGCCACGCCTCCGACTCGCCGTAGGGCAGCCGGATCCGGCTGACCGGCCCTTGCTCCGCCAGCGAGGCCAGCGAGGGGTCGAACTCCAGCGCGTCGGCGAAGTCGAAGGGGCAGTGGAGCACTGCCGGGTCCTGGAACGACATACAGCCTCCCGGACAACGATGTCAGGCGGCCCTGGACGAGGTCGCCTCGTCCACTATGCGGTAGTCCGGCCGACCTCGCAGCACGGACCGGCACGCGTCAGAGCGCCGCGAGCATCGTGACCATCGCCAACCCCATCGCGGTGCGGCAGGCGCGCGTCACGAACAGGCCGGTGTGCGGGGCCGGACCGGGGAATCCGGCCGCGGGGGGTGTGACCAGGGTGGCCCCGGCGTACAGGACGTAGCCGGCGAAGTAGGCGAGGAGCGCGCCGGTGAGCAGCGGCACGCCGGTGACGGCCGCCCGCGCGCCGTGTGCCGTGCCCGCGCCGTGTCCCGCCGCCGGCATCGCGAGCGCCATGTGGACCATCGCGAGCGCGCCGACGGCATGGTGCACGCGCTGGTGCCACGCGCCCGCGGCCACCAGCGCGCCCAGTCCCGCCGCGGCGAAGACCGCCCCGAACAGGGCACCGCTCCAGCCGGGCAGGACGGGCATGAGCGACGGCACCGCCATCACGGCCATGCCCAGGCCCATCACGGCATCCCCCGTCATCCCGGCCCGCTCCGCCCCGGACCCGGTGCGCGCCCGCAGCAGACAGTAGGCGCCGACGGCCGCGCACAGGGCCGCCAGCAGCCAGCCGGGGAACCCCGACAGCGCCGCATGATGCATGGCGATCAGCCCACCAGGTCCTCGATGAGCGCGGCCCGCGCCCGGGCCACCCGGGACCGCACCGTCCCCACCGGGCAGCCGCTGACCCGCGCGGCCTCGGCGTAGCGCAGCCCCAGCACCTGGGTGAGGACGAACGCCTCGCGCCGCTCCTCGGGCAGCGTGTCCAGCAACTGCCCCAGCGCGATGCCGTCGTCGAACCCCGGCAGGCCGCGCGGCTGGGCGCGCTCGGCCATCGACTCCCAGTCCGGCACCGCGTACAGACGGGGCCGGCTCGCCGCGTAGCGGCTGCTGTCGACGACGGCGCGCCGGGCGATCGTCAGCAGCCAGGTCCGCGCGGAGGAGCGGCCCTGGAAGCGGCCGAGCGCACCGAGGGCGCGCAGGAAGGTCTCCTGCGTGAGGTCGTCGGCGGCCTGCGGGTCGCGGCTGAGGTGGGCGACGAAGCGCCAGACGTCGCGGTGCAGTGACCGGACGAAGCGCTCCGCCGCGTCCGCGTCGCCGTCGCGGGCCGCGAGCGCCAGTCGGGTCGCGTGCGTGTCGCGGGTCAACCGGTCGGTGTGCGTCACGGAGTTCCTCTCGGTCGGTGCTCGTGGCCGCGCGGGCGCCGACGGCTGCGCCCGCCGCCGTACAGGCGGCGGGCGAGCGCCCGCTCCTCGGCTCCCCAGGGGGCCCCGGAGCCCCGGCGCTCCGGGTGGCCCGGCGCGGGGTCGCGCGTGCGCAGCAGCAGCGCGGTGAACTCGGGATGGCCCGGGGCGACCCAGAAGCTGCCGTACGCGGTGAGCGCCCGCCACGCCCCGTCCAGCAGGACGAGGACCCGGCAGCGCCAGAACAGGGCACCGCTCACCGGCGTGCGGCGCGCACACGCTGCGGGCGGCCGGTCACCTCCGCTCCTCCAGCGCGTCCCCCGTGGCGCGGGCGGCGATGCCGGAACGGTTCAGGTACGGAGTGACGCCCCCCAGATGGAAGGGCCACTCGCCGCTGGCCAGGAGCAGCAGGTCGGCATCGGCGGGGCCGGCCAGCACACCGTCGGCCAGGAGCGCACGGATGTCACGGGCGAGGGCCGCCAGCGCCTCGTCCAGCGCGGACGGGGCGGTGACCGGGGCAGGCGGCGCCGAGCGGTCCGGGCGGCCGGCCTCGCGCAGCCGCCGCCACGCCACGCTGGGCGGTGTCGGCAGGGCGAGCGGTGCGCACACCGTGTCGAGGTCCTCCTCCCGGGCGTGGTCGAGCAACGCGCCGAGGAAGGTGCCGCGCAGCCGGTCCGCCACGGACCCGGGATGGTCGCCGACGGGCAGGACGGTCAGGCCGAGCCGCACGGCCAGGGCGCCCGCCGTGGCGTACGCGGTGTCGGTGGCCGCGGCGCGGCACAGTTCCGCCGCACCGGGGCCGGCCGCGGCCGGCAGCCGCAGACCCACCACCCGGTCGGGATGCTTCAGGCCGGCGGCCAGGGCGGCGACCGTACCGTCGTCGGCGGCGAGGAGGACGCAGCCGTCGGGCAGAGCGCCTTCCGCCTCCCGCAGCACCGCTTCGTCGCCGCCGGGCGAGGCGACGACGGCGTCGGTGGCGGCGAGGACGTCCACCGTGGTGCCGCCGGTGATGTGCTCGGCGCACCGCCGGGCGTCCGCCGCGGCGATACGGCCCGACGCCGCGGCCTCGTCGAGCAGCCGGCGCAGCTCGGCGGTCGCCGCGTCGCACCCGGCCGCGTCGGGGGCGTACACCACGACCGGCAGGCGCAGCTTCTCCAGCAGCAGGGCGGCGAGCCGCAGGCCCGGACGGCCCCCGCCGACCAGCCCCACGCCGCGCACCGGCCGGGCCAGGCGCGGGTCGGGGCGCGCCGGGTGCGCCTCGGCGTGCTTCTGGGTGAGGTGGAGGGCGTACAGGCCGGCCTGGAACTCCGGGGTGACGAACAGGTCGGCGGCCGCCTGTTCGGCGGCGGTGAACACCTCGTCGCGCGAGGCCGTCCTGGCGAGCGCGAGCAGCTCCAGGGCACGGCGGGGCGCGGGGACGAAGCCGTGGGTGCGGCTCTCCACCAGGCCGGCGGCGCGGGCGAGCGCGTCGTCCCACTGGCCGGCGAAGTCCTCCGGCGCGGGCCGGGTCACGGTGTGCCGCCCGCGCAGCACACCGGCGGCCCACTCCAGGCAGCGGTCGAGGAAACGGGAGGGCTCCAGCAGGACGTCGGCCAGGCCGAGGGCGTGGGCCTCCGTGGCGGAGAGCATGCGGCGGGCGTTCAGCGGATGCTCCAGCATCAGCGTCACGGCCTTGTCGGGGCCGAGCAGCCGCGGGGCCAGCCAGGCACCGCCCCAGGCCGGCACCAGGCCGAGTGAGCACTCGGGCAGCGCGACGGCGGGGGCACCGCGCGAGAGCGTGCGGTAGGTGCAGTGCAGGGCGAGTTCGAGGCCGCCGCCGATGGTGACGCCGTTGAGGAACGCGAAGCTGGGCACGGGCAGGTCGCCGAGGCGGCGGAAGACCTGGTGGCCGCGGCGCAGGGTGCGCACCGCCTCCGCACGGTCGGTGACGCCGGCGGCGAGCGCGAGATCCGCGCCCGTGCTGAACACGAACGCGGTCCCGGTGACCGCCACCGCGGCGATCTCGCCCGCGCGGGCCCGGCCGGCCGCCTCGTCCAGCACGGCGTCCAGCCGCTCCAGGCCCTCCGGGCCGAAGGTGGCGGGCCGCATGGCGGGGCCGAGCGGCGGGAGTCCGTTGTCGAGGGTGATCAGCAGGAGCGTGCCCGCGCCGTCCGGCAACGGGACGTCGCGCGGCCGGGGGGTGGTGACGGTCTCACGGACCTCGGGTCGCTGGATGGTCACGGGGTCTCCTGAGCGGCCGGGGGCGGGGAGGACACCATCGGGTCGGCGAGGAACGCGCGGATGGCGTCGAGGAGTTCGGCGGGGCGTTCGAGCGGCGGGGTGTGCCCGGTGGCGGGCAGCACCACGAGGCGGGCCGTGGGCATGCGCGCGGTGTACGCGCGTACGACGGGCAGCCGGATGGGTACGTCGTCGGCGCCGTGCACCACCAGCACGGGGACGGTCAGTTCGGGCAGCCGGTCGGTGATGTCACCGCGCCGGTAGACGGAGTGGCAGGCGTGTTCGATGCGTTCGCCGGTGAGCGTGCCGAAGTGCTCCGTCCACGCCCGTGCGGTGTCGCCGGCGAGGAAGTCGCGGTGGAAGTTGAGGCGGGCCACCATGGCCGCGAGGTCGGGGCTCATCCCGTCCGCGAGGACGGTCTCGACCATCGCCTCGAAGGGCCGCCTGGTGTTCTCCGGCTCGGCGTCGGGGCGGGTGTCCACCAGGACGAGGGCGGAGACCAGCGCGGGATGCCTGAGGGCCATGCGCCAGCACTTCATCCCGCCCATGGAGTGGCCCACCCAGACGGCGGGACGCTCGCCGACGGCACCGCGGTAGGCGTCCGCGAGCCGGTCGACCTCCTCCTCCAGGGTGTACGCCGCTGTCCGCCACGGGGCCAGGCCGTGGCCGGGCGCGTCGACGGCGATCGTGGTCCGGGTCGCGGCGAGTCCCGCCGCGACGGGCTCCCACACCCGGCTGTCGCTCAGCAGCCCGTGCAGCAGGACGACCGGATCGCCGCTGCCGCGCCGGTGCCACCCGAAGACCCATCCGCCGGACTCCACCGTGGAGCTGTCGACGCCGGCCGTGGTCTCAGCCGCACCCCCCGCCATGGTCGAGGTCACCTCCTGTACGTGCGTCGGTCTCCGGCTCGGGGAGCCGCTCGGCGCTCGCGGCGGCACCGCCGCCGAGGCCGGAGAGGAAGGCGTCGAGCCGGTCCAGGCCCCAGTACCTGTCGTAGCCGTCGATGAAGTACGGGACGCCGAACACACCGTCGTCGACCGCGCGCCGCAGCGCCCGCGCGCCCTCCTCGCGCAGTCCGGGGTCGTCGGCGGCACCGGCGAGGCCGCCGGGGTCCAGGCCCAGGTCCTTGCCGATGGCGGCCATGGTGTCCCGGTCGCAGACGTCCCGGCCCTCCAGCCAGCGGGCGGTGTAGACCCGGTCGGCGAACTCGGCTCCCCGGCCCAGGCGTTCGGCGGCGAGGTAGGCGAGGTGCGGGATTTCCCACACCGGCTCGCGGTCCACCGGCCAGGTCACCTTCAGACCGCGGGCGGCGGCGAGCCTGCGCACGTCGGCGAGGATGTAGAAGTGCTTGGGGCGGGACATCGCCGTGTAGACGAAGGTGTGCCCGGTCTCGGCGAGGAGCCGTTCGCTCCACGCGTCGGGCTCCCAGTACGGCACCCATTCCAGGGCCTGCGCGACCTCTGGGTGACGCAGCGTCAGTTCGCGGTGGGCCAGCCACGAGTAGGGGCTGCGCAGGGAGAAGTAGAAGAGCCGCCTCGGGGTCATCGCACCCGCCTCCTCACAGTGAGATGCCGCCGTCGACGGCCAGCACCTGACCGGTGATGTAGGCGGCCCGCTCCGACACCAGGAAGGCCACCAGGTCGGCCACCTCCTCGGGGCCGCCGAACCGGCCGAGCGCGATCCGCTCGCGCATGCTCGCGGCGGTGCCGTCGGGCAGCCGGGCGGTCATGTCGGTGGAGATGAAGCCGGGGGCCACCGCGTTGGCGCGGACCCCGTGGCGCCCGAGCTCCTTGGCCAGGGACTTGGTGAAGCCGATGATCCCGGCCTTGGTGGCCGCGTAGTTGGCCTGTCCCGTGTTGCCGTACAGGCCGCTGACGGACGACAGCGTGACGATGCTGCCCGTCCGGCGCTTCATCAGCCCGAAGGCGACGGCGCGGCACAGGTTGTAGGTGCCGTGGAGATTGGTGCCCACGACCTCGTGCCAGTCGTCGTCGCCCATCATCAGCAGGCTCTTGTCGCGGGTGATGCCCGAGCAGGCGACGACGGCGGTGACCGGGCCCAGCTCCCGCTCGGCGGCGGCGGCGAAGGCGCGGACCGCCTCGGGGTCGGTGACGTCCGCCCGGACGGGCAGGACGCGGGCGCCCGTCTTGCGGGCCGCCTCCGCGGTCTCCGTCGCGGCGTCCGCGCGGTCGCGGTAGCAGAACGCCACGTCGTGGCCTGTCTCGGCGAGCCGTTCCACGACGGCGCGGCCTATGCCCCGTGAGCCCCCGCTGACCAGGGCGACGGGACGGTCGGGTGCGGGCATGGCGTGATCTCCTCGAAAGGGTTCGGGGGTGCGGGGGCGACGGGCCTTCAGTGACCGTCGTCCGGGGCGAGCGGCGGGGCCACGGAGGCGAGGGGGCGCAGCGCGACGATGAAGTGGCCCACCTCGGCCACGCGTTCGCCGTCGCAGGTGGTCTCTCCCGCCAGGATCGTGGTGTCGCCGACCGCCCGGACCACCCGCACCCGGTGCTCCAGCAGGTCGCCGGGGAGCACGGGGCGGTGGAAGACGACCTGGTCGACGGCGCCGGCGAGTTCCACCTTCCCGGTCGTCACATCGGGGTTGGGCGTGTTCCAGACGGCGAGCAGGACCGCCGCCTGCGCCCAGGACTCCACGAGCAGCGGACGCGGGTAGTGGAAGCGGGCCGGGCCGCCGTGGGCGGGGGCCCGGCGGTAACAGGGTTCGCTGACGGTGACCGCCTTCAGCGCGGTCAGGGTGCGCCCCGGGTCGACCTCCGTGACCCGGTCGACCAGCAGCACGGGATGACGGTGCGGGATGATCCGGGTGATGGCGTCGGCGTCGGCGGCCCAGCTGCTCATCGCGCCGCCTCCGTCCCCACCGTGCGGTGCACGAGCCGCAGTTCGGCGACGCGCCCCCGGCCGGTGCTGACCACCACCTCGCTGCGCAGCCCGGCGCCGTCCTCACCGGCGTACTCCACCTGCAGCGTCAGCTCGTCGCCGGGGAACACCGGGTCCCGGAAGCGGCAGCGCTCCACGGCGGCCAGCTCCACGTGGCGGCCGGCGCGCCGCTGGTCGAACAGGATGCTGCGGTCCGCATACTCGATCAGACACACGCCGGGCAGCACCGGGAAGCCCGGGTAGTGCCCCGCGAACACCTCGTGCGCCGGGTCCACGGTGGCCCGCGCGGTCACCGTGGACCCGTCCCGGGCGACCGAGCGGGGATCCATGCCGAGCAGGGACACGGAGGGCTCGCTCATGAGGAGGCCCGCAGCTTGGCGTCGAGCAGCGCGTAGGTGTCGTCGAGGGTGGCGAGCCGGGTCAGCTCCTCCTCATCCAGCTTGACCGGGAACTCCGCCTCCAGCCGTACGGTGATCTCCAGGGCCATCAGCGAGTCCACGCCGAGGTCGTCGACGAAGCGGGCCCGGTCGGAGATCTCCGAGACCTCCACGTCCAGGATCTCCGCGATCAGAAGGCGCAGCCGCTCCTTGTCCAGGGGGGTGTGGGCGGCGTGCTGCGGGGCGGTACGGGTCTCTTCGGCCATGACGTTCCTTTCACTGCCGGGTCGGGGAGGGTGCGGTGGACGGGGGCGGCCGGCTCAGCGCAGCCGCAGGACGAGGCAGGCGACGAGTCCGTCGTCGTCGACGGACGTCACCACGGCGGCGGCGCCGGGCCGGGGACGGTGTGCCGCGGCGGCGAGCACCGCGGCGAGCTGGACACCGGCCGACGCCGCCGACGCGTCGCCGAACAGCTCGCGCACGCCGATGAACTCGGTGTCGGCACCGGCGAGTACGTCGCCCAGCACGGCGGTCTCGACGGTGTCCGCGTCGTCGCCCCCGGCCGGCCCCCCGAAGCCCATGGGGCAGGTGCCGGGGGGCGGGGTGAGACGCCCCGAGGGCGCGGCGAACGCGACCTCGCGCGGGTGGATGCCGGCCGCCTCCAGGGCACCGCGCACGCACGTGTCCAGGGCCGCGCGCGGCCCGCGCGGGCCGGCGCCGAAGCGGACGGCCAGGATGTCGGCGCGCGGGGTGCGCCCGGCGCCGACCGCGGTACCGGCGTCCTCCAGCAGGAACATCGCACACGCCTCGGCGAGCGGGGTGCTGCGGCGCTCCTCGCCGCGCGTGTGCCAGGCGAGCCAGGCCCGCTGTTCGGAGAACTCCTCGACCGCGCCGCACAGCACCGTCCGGCTGTAGCCGTGTTCACGGAGCCGGGTGGCGTAGCGCAGGGCCTGGAGCCCGGTGAGCGGGCCGCCCGCCAGGGTGGCGTTGGGGCCCTTCAGGCCGTACCAGATGGCGCTCTGCCCGGCGGCCCGGTTCATCACGGTGTTGGGGAACAGCGCGGGGTCGACGTAGAAGGGCCGGGCCCCGGTCAGCGCGTCGCGGGTGAAGTCCATCGTGCTCTGCACGCTGCCGGAGCCGGTGCCGAGGACGAGGCCGACGTGTTCCGGCTCGTCGAGCCGGCGCCGGCTGCCGTCGGGTTCCAGGAGGGTGCCGAGGGTGGCGACGGTCAGGCCGGTGAGCCGGTCCATGGTGCGGGTGCCGCGGCTGCCGAGCAGGGCCACCACGTCGAAGCCGGGCACCAGGCAGGCATCGCCCGGCGGCGCCTGCCACACGTCCCGGTTGAGCCGCGGCACGACGGGGCGCCGGGCCGCGACGCCCTCCGTGAAGGGCCCGGCGCCGATGCCGTACGGGGACAGCACCGACCAGTCGGAGATCACGGTGGTGGCGCGGGCTCCGCGGACGCCGGTCGCGGTGTGGTGCACGGGGGTGGTCATCGGGTCGCCTCCCGTCGGCTCCAGGTGGCGCCGGCGGCGACGAGTTCCGCGCCGTCCACGCCGATCGTGTTGCCCGTCAGCCACGAGGACGGGGCGTTGGACAGCAGGACGACGGCCTCCGCGACGTCCTCGGGGGTGGTGAGCCGACCGTGCGGGTTGCCCGCCGCCGACTCGCCGACGAACTCCTCGTGCCCCGGGATCCGCAGCAGCGAGGGGGTGACGGTGACGCCCGCGCGCAGGGCGTTGACCGCGACGCCGTGCGGGGCGAGTTCGCAGGCCAGCTGGCGCACGTGGGACTCCAGGGCGGCCTTGGCCGCGGAGACCGCGCCGTAGCTCGGCAGCACCTGCCGGGTGCCGGCGCTGGTCATCGCGAGGATGCGGGTGCCCTCGGCGACGAGTCCGGCGGCGAGCAGGTCCTGCGTCCAGTAGACGAGGCTGTGCGCCATCACGTCGAGGGTCATCTCCAGCTGGGCCCGGGTGAGGGCCTGCTTGGCCTCGTCGGAGGGCAGGAACGGCACCAGGCTGCCGAAGGCCAGGGAGTGCAGGACGGTGCGCAGCGGCTCCCCGCCGGTGAGTTCGGCGAGGGCGGGCACCAGCCGGCCGCGCCCGCGGTCGGAGGCCGCGTTGACGTTGAACAGGTGGGCCCGCACACCCTGGGCGCGCAGCGTGCACTCCAGCTCCTTGGCCGCCCGGGCGCCCTCGGCCCGGTCGAAGTGCACTCCGGCGACATGAGCGCCCTGCTCGGCCAGGGCGAGCGCGGTGGCCCGGCCCATGCCGCTCGACGCGCCGAGCACCAGGCACCAGCGGTCACGCAGTCGGTTGCGCACGTAAGCCTCCTGACGGGGTGTCCCGGGGTTCGGCGGTGACGGGTCCCGCGGCGAGCGGGTCGCCCCGGTGGCCGGCCGCGCGGACATGGACGGCGGCGAGGTGCCCGGGAGCCGTCGCCGTGACGACGACCCGCTGCCCGCCGCCGGCGGTGAACGGCTCCGCCGCGGCCAGCAGCGGGACGAGGCACCCGGCTCGGGCGGCGGACCGCCCGGCGGGCGCGCCGAGCAGCGCGGCGACGGCCCGGCCGCGGTCCGAGGCGTCGAGGACGGGGTGCACGGGCGCGGACGGCCCGGACCCGACCGCGTCCAGCAGCTCCTCGACGACGGGACGCAGTCCGCCGTCGGCGCCCGGCGGCACGAACGAACAGGCGGCCCGCACCGCGCCCCGCACCGGGGCGCCCCGGCGTTCGGCCGCCGCCCACCGCTCCAGCACCAGCGCCACGGCGCCCTCCTCCGGGGTCCCCGCTTCCCGCACCGGTACCGCCCGGTCCTCGACGGCGACGACGGTCACCAGGTCGGCCCGGCCCAGGAGCAGGGCCCGTACGGCCGTCTGGAGGGCTTCGGCACCGGCGACACCCGGCGTGGTCAGGGTGCAGCTGAAACCCTTGAAGGACTGCTCGGCGGCGAGTCTCGCGGCGAGCACGTTCACCGCGAAGTACGGGGCGAGCGCGGGACGCAGCGCAGCCGCACCGGTGCCCACGACGGTGCGGTCCATGTCGCGGAACAGCGGAGCGAGCCCGTTGTTGGTGCCGACGACGAGACCGCGCCGCTCGGGCGGCACCCGCTCCGGTGTCGTGGCCGAGCGCAGGGCGCGCCGGCCGGCGGCGAGCAGGTAACGGGTCCCAGGGGGAAGGTACTTGTGCCCGCGCGGGCCCAGTTCGGCGTCCGCGTCGAACCAGGCGCCGGACGGCTCGCCGGGGCCCGGGACGACGGCGGCCACACCGGTGACCACGACGTCCGGGGTGCCGTGCGGCGGGGTCAGCATGCGACCGCCTCCCGCAGCAGCAGGGAGATGTTGTTGCCGCCGAAGGCATAGGCGTTGATCAGCACGGCCGGGCCGGTGAGCGCCGTCTCGACGGAAGGCAGCGGCACGTCGCAGCCGGGATCCGGCGCCCCGACGGGCACGTTGGGCGGTACGCTGCCCCGGCCGATGAACAGGGTCGCGGCGACGGCGGCGAGCCCGGCCGCGGCCCCGCCGGTGTGCCCGACGAGCGCCTTGAGGCTGTACAGCGGGGGCACGGCCGCGCGCGGCCCGAACACCTCGTGCAGCGCGGCGCTCTCCACCCGGTCGTTGAGGCGGGTGCCGGTGCCGTGCGGGATCACGCAGCCGATGGCGTCGGGCTGCACGGCGCCGCGGTCCAAGGCGTCCCGCAGGGCGCGCACGATCTGTTCGCCGCTCTCCTCCGGTGCGGTCGGGTGCCCGGCGTCGCAGCTCCAGCCGGACTCGCCGATCTCCGCGAGCGGCACGGCGCGGCGGGCCCGGGCGTGGGCCGCCGACTCCAGCACCACGATGCCGGCCCCCTCCCCGAAGACCGTTCCCGCCCGCTCGGCGGCGAACGGCCGGCAGCCCTGGGCGTCGACCGCTCCGAGCCGGTTGAAGTTGGCGAGGGCGATCCGGGAGTAGGCGTCGGCCCCGCCGGCGACGACGACGTCGGCCTCGCCGCAGCGGATCATGTCCGCCGCGGTGGCGAGTGCGAAGCCGCTGGCCGCGCAGGCGTTGCTCGCGCTGCTCACCGGTCCGGTGACGCCGAGTTCGGCGGCCAGCAGCGAGGCCACCTCGAAGTCGGGCCGCTCCTGCCGGGACGCGGCCGGCGCATCCGGCTCACCGGCCCGTTCCCGGTCACCGAGGGCGCCCATGCACGTCCCCAGGACCACCGCGGTACGGGCCTCGCCCAGCGCCCCCGCGGTCAGCCCGGCGCAGGCGAGGGCCTCGCGCGCCGCGCGGACCGCGAAGGAGGCGGCGCGCCCCGGGCCGTCGCCGGGGTCCTCGCCGAGAGCCGGCTCCGGCACCAGGTACATCAGGGGCAGCTCCATACGGGCCCACGGATCGGGCACCTTGTCCGGCTGCCTGGCCCGGGCGCGGGCCAGGGCATCCCGCAGCGCGGGCACTCCGGCGCCGTGGCACGTCACGGCACCGACTCCGGTGACCAGGACGGGATCCATCAGCCGCGCTGCCCGTTGAGCCGCCGGATCATACGGTCGTCGAACTCCACCAGGCTCCAGTCCCGGCGGTTCTCGATCACCGCGTAGCCGTGGGTGATCCGGCCGACGGCGGTGTGCACCGGGACGCCGTCGCGCAGGACGTAGCAGTCCATCCGCGCGGTGTAGATCAGCCGCTTGAAGACGTCCTCGACGGTCAGGACGGTGTAGACGTCCTCCTCCATGCGGGCCTCGGCGAGCATGGTGACGGAGTTCTTGGGCACCACCGGGATCCAGTTCTGCTCGTCCAGCAGCCGCTTGATGGAGATGCCGCGGTCGGCGAGGAAGAGGTCGACGGCCTCCTCCATCAGCCGCAGGTAACCGGACATCTGCAGGCGCTCGGTGAAGTGGCAGTAGAAGTAGGGCACGCGCCACTTCCAGCCGTAGGCGTTGGAGTCCCGGGTCAGCGCGGCGAGCAGCTCGTCCCCGTCCGCGACGCGGGCCGGCGGGGCGGAGGCGGCGGGAACCCGTACGAAGGCGGCGCGGTCGATCTCCTTGACGGTGAACGGCTCCAGCACCCGGGGCACGGGGGCGGCCGCACCGCCCCGCGGGTCGTGCCGCAGCGCCACCCGGACCTTCGCGGAGACCGTCTTGACCGGGGTCGCCGGCCCGTGGATCTCCAGTCCGACGGTCAGGGCGATCTCCCCGTCGACGGGCCGTCCCTCGGCGACGACCCGCGCGGTGACGACGTCGTCGATGTGGGTGGCGGACAGGATGGCCGCCTCGATGCCCACGATGTCGACGCACAGCCCGAAGTCCTCGTACAGCATCCCGGCGGGCCAGCCGCTGCGGCGCAGATGCTCCAGAACGGCTTCCTCGACCAGGTAGTTGACGTGCTTGAAGCCGATCCACGTACAGATGTTGGAGCCCTCGTAGCGTGGCCGCAGTTGCACGGTCGTGGGCTGTTCCAGCGCCGCCACGGAGTCCGGCAGTGAACGGGTGGTGAGCATCTTGGTCACGTCGTCTCCAGCGGGATGTCGGCCGGCAGCGCGCCGGCACAGCGGTCTGACGGGGCGGGGAGCGCGGCGAGGAAGTCGCCGAGGACCCGGGTGAACGGCCCGGCCTGCTCGGCCATCGGGAAGTGCCCGCACGACGGGAACACCTCCAGCCGGGCGGCGGGCAGGGCGCGGGCCAGCTGCCGGGCGTCGGACGGGGGAGCGGCACGGTCGTCCTGGCCGGCCACGATCAGCACGGGCGGCCGGACGCGGTGCAGCGGCAGTGCGGGGGTGCGCAGGTAGGCGCCGAAGAAGTCCATCCAGCCGTACGGGCCGATCACCTCCCGCACGCGCAGGGCCATCGCGTGCCGGGCCGCCGGTGCGAGCCGGCCGGCCGACGACACCTGCAGTCCCTCCTCCAGGATCAGGTGGAACCGGTTGAGGTAGTAGGAGATCGTGTCCCAGTCGAAGTCCTGCCGGCGCGGCCGGTAGAACGGGGACACCAGCACCGCCGCGCGCAGCGGCGCCGCGTGCGGCGACGCGAGGTGTTCGAGCAGGGCGTTGGCGGCGAACGAGTGCGCCACCACGACCTGGGCCCCGGTGCTGCGCACCACCTGCCCGACGAGCCGCGCCGGGTCCCCCGGCAGGCCCGGCCCCGCGGTCCCGTCGCAGGGCCACGCCATGTCGGCCGCGGTCATCCGTACCCCCTCGGGCGCCGCGGCCAGGCAGGGCTCCCACAGCCGGGAGCTGCCCGCGAGTCCGTGCAGCAGTGTCACCCGCAGGGCGCTCATGACACGCCTCCCCGGTCCGGTCCGGGGACGCGGTGCAGCACGAGTGCGGCCGCGGCGTCGTCCGCGCCGGGGCCGCCGTCGCCGGGGCCGTGTCCCGCGGTGGCGAGCATCGACCGGCCGCGTCCGCGGCGGAGTTCGGCGGTGGCGGCCACGCACTGGAACACCCCGAGCGCTCCCGAGCAGCGACCGTGCCGGGCGCTCAGGTCGTACCCGGGCACCCGGGCCGGACGCGCGCCGTCCGGGTGCGGGGCGGTGGGCGGCAGCGGGCCTTCCGGCAGCCACCAGCCGTCCGGCGGAGCGTCCTCCCCGTCGCGTGCGGCGGCGACGGCGCGGGGCAGGTCCGCGGCGCGGGCGTAGCCGCCGATGCGGGCGAGCGGGGTGCCGCCGCGAGCCCCGACGGCGTCGGCGGCCTCGGCCACCAGCGCGACCGCCCCGTCGAGCAGCGGCCCGGCGCCGCCGAGCAGCCGCCGCACCGGCTCGTTGACCGGTTCCACCCCGACGACCACCACCCTGCGCAGCCGTCCGGCAGCGATGAGCGCGCGGCCCCAGTGCACGGCGTCCAGCCCGGAGGTCGGCCCGTTGGACAGGGTGACGTTGGCACCGCGCAGGCCGTGCGTGATGGCGACCCACGAGGCGGTGACGTTGCTGGCAGTATTGGGCAGCAGCATGGGACTGGTGGCCTTGTACGTGCTGGTCCTGATGGTGGCCGCGGTCTCGCAGACGGTGTCGACGTTGCCCCAGTTGCTGCTGACCACCACGCCGAAGTCGTCGCCGGCCACGGTGAGTTCACCGTCGGGTCCGAGCAGGCCGGCGTCGGCGAGCGCGTCCCGTGCGGCGCACAGCGCGAGTTTGGTGGCCCGGTCCTTGTACCGCAGGCCCGGCCCGCGCAGGGCGCTCACCGGGTCCGCGCCGGCGTCACCGGCCGGCGGATCCAGCAGGGCGCCGGGCCCGGGCACTCCGGCGAGCGCGGTGCCCAGCCCGCTGATCAGGACGTCCCCGCCCACCGTCGCCTCCGCTGCCTGCATCTACGCCACCTTCTCCACGACGGCCACGGCGTTGAGGCCGCCGAAGCCGAAGGAGTCCACCTGGGCCACGGACAACTCCGGGTCGAGAGCCGGCTCCCCGCCCAGCCGGAAGCCGGCCATCTCCTCGATCGGATCGTCGAGACCGAGCGTCGGCGGCACCCGGCCGGAACCGAGCGACTGCACCGCCGTGATCAGGCTGTGCAGCCCCGAGGCCCCGGCGGTGTGCCCGATCATCGACTTGATCGCCGTCATCCGGGGGGCCGTCTCCACGCCGGCGAAGACCTCGGCCAGCGCCCGCGCCTCGGCGAGGTCGTTGTGCGGGGTGCCGGTGCCGTGCAGCATGACCAGGTCGATGTCGGCCGGCTTCACCCCCGCCCGCGCGTGCGCGTCGTGCATGACCCGGCCGATGCTCTGTGCGTCCGGCGCCGAGGGGTGCCCGGCGTCGCAGTTGACCCCGACCCCCCTGACCCGGGCGTACGGCCGGATCCCGGGCGGAGCGCTGCGGTGCAGGACGACCGCCGCGGCGCCGTCGCCCTGGAGCATGCCGCGCCGGCCGCGGTCGAACGGCCGCACCGCCTCGGGTGCCTTGGGGTAGACGCGGTCGAGCATGCCGTAGGTGCTCTCGGTGATCGTGTCGGCGCCGGCCACCACCACGGTGTCCGCCTCGCCGAGGTCGAGCAGGTCCACGGCCATGCCGAGCGCGTACAGCGACGCGGCGCAGGCGTTGGCGACGGTGTAGGTGCGGTCGGCGTGGAAGCGGCGCCGCAGCGCGGTGCCGAAGTGCAGCTCCGCCGGGTCGAAGGAGATGCCGTCGCACCAGCTCAGCTCGACCGAGCGCAGCTCGCGCAGGGTGGTGCCGATCAGCACCGGCACACCAGTGAGGTCCTCGCTCATCCCGGCGTCGGCCAGCGCCTCGGCCACGGCGTCCACCAGCCACCGCGTGGGCCGCAGCGGGCGGTCGGCGCCGGCCGTGGGCCGGTCGTCGATCTCGTAGGCGTTGCGTGCCCGGAAGTTGGCCGGGTCGAAGCCGCGCAGCGGCGCCAGCCCGGTGCGGCCCGCGCACAACGCCTCGAAGGTGGCGGCGCGGTCGGCGCCGACGCTGCTGACCGCGCCCATGCCGGTGATCAGCGCCCTCATCGGGCCTCCCCGGAGAGCGCGGGCCGGTTCTGCGCGTACTTGCCGAAGATGAGCACGGCGTTGTTGCCGCCGAACGCGAGCGCGTTGTTCTGCACGACCCGCAGCTCCGCCTCGCGGGGCACGTTGGGGACGCAGTCGAGCCCGCACTCCGGGTCGGTCTCGACGTGGTTGATGGTGGGCGGGATGAACCCCTCGGCGATGGCCAGGGCACAGGCCGCCGAGGCCAGGGAGCTGGCGGCGCCCATGGTGTGCCCGATCATCGCCTTGATGGAGATGGTGCTCGGGGGCCGGTCGCCGAACACCTGGCGGATCGCCGCGGCCTCGGTGACGTCGTTGGCCCGGGTGCCGGTGCCGTGCGCCGAGATGAAGTCGATCTCCTCCGGCTTGACCCCGGCGTGGGCGTGCGCCAGCTCGATGCAGCGGGCGATGCTGTGCCGGTCGGGGGCGACCGGGTGGTGGGCGTCGCAGTTGAGCCCGTAGCCGAGGATCTCGCAGTAGATGCGGGCACCCCGGGCCAGCGCCGACTCCAGGGTCTCCAGCAGCAGCACGCCCGCGCCCTCGCCGGTCAGGATGCCCTTGCGGCCCACGTCGAACGGCTGGCACGCCTCGGGCGCGATGGTGCCGAGCCGGTAGAAGCCGGTGAACGTCTTGCGGCACATGGCGTCCGCGCCGCCGACCAGTGCCACGTCCACGTCCCCGCCGCGCAGCGCGTCGAACCCGTAGCCGATGGCGTAGTTGCCGGCCGCGCAGGCGGTGGCCAGGGTGGTCGCCTCGACGTCGGTCAGGCCGAGTTCGGCGACCACCGCGGAGGACAGCCGCCCGGCGGAGGCGCGGGCGGCCACGGTCGCGTCCAGGTGCTCGGGGCCGTCGGCGAGTTCGGCGGCCACCAGGCGGTCCAGGTCGGCCGACTCGCCGTCGGTGGTGCCGATGCAGACCAGGGACCGGCGGGAGCGCAGCTCCGCCGGGCCCATGCCCGCGTCGCGCGCCGCCATGACCGCCGCCGCCGTGGAGAACTGCGCGGCCCGGCCCAGGCGTTCGGGGGCCGTATGGGTGATCCAGGCCTCGGGTTCAAAACCGGTCACCTCGCACCCGTTGGCGTGGGCGAACCCCGTGGTGTCGAAGGCGGTGATGGGCCGGGCGCCGTTGCGGCCCTCGCGCAGCCCCGCCAGGAACTCCCCGACCCCGATGCCGATGCTGGTCACCGTGCCCAGCCCGGTGACCACGACTCGTCCTGACGCGTGCCCGTCCTCGGGCGGCCGTCCGGTCGTCACGGAGCTCACCGTGCCGGCAGCGCCCGGTCCACCACCGACTCCACCCCGTCGAGGTTGACCATCCGGCTGAGTTCGTCCTGCTCGATCGTGATGTCGAACTCGCGTTCAAGAGCCGCCAGGATCTCGATGGCCCGCAGCGAGTCCGCGTCGTGCTCCTCCTTGAACAGGCTGGTGTCGGTGAGGTGCGCGGGGTCGATCTCCAGGATCCGGCAGACGATCTCCTTGATCTTGGCCTTGCGCGCCGCACGGTCGGCGATGGTGTGGTCCGACGTGGTCATCTGTTCTCCTGGGTCGGTGGGCGGGCGGGAAGCGGCGGACACGGTCACAGCCGGACGAGGACGTCCTTGACCAGCCACTCCATGGTTTCGACGATCTCTGCGGGACGCATGGACAGATCGAGCACCATCAGCTGCACCCCGGCCCGCCGGTAGGCGTCGATCTCCCGTACGACCTCGTCGGCGCTGCCGGTGATGCTGAGCCGGTCGGACATGAAGTCCATGACCTCGAAGGGCGGCACCAGGGCGCGGCGCACGGTGATCTCGACGGCGGCGGGGTCCCGCCCCGCGTCGGCGGCGAGCCGGTCCAGGGTGGCGCGGGCCGCCGTGATCTCGTCCGGGTACAACTCGTGCGCGAGCCAGCCGTCACCGAGCCGGGCCACCCGGCGCAGGGCGGCGTCGGTGTTGCCGCCGACGTACACGGGCGGCCCGGTTCTGCTGTGCGGCCGGGAGGCGAGCCACATGTCGTCGAAGTCGGTGAACCGGCCGTGGAAGGAGGTGGGGTGCCGGGCCGCCCACAGGGTGCGCATCACCTCGATGGCCTCGTCGGTGCGCGCCCCGCGCTGCGAGCGCGGGACACCGACGGTCCTGAACTCCTCGTCCATCCAGCCGATTCCGGCACCGAGCACGGTACGGCCCAGGGACAGCTGGTCGAGCGAGGCCAGTTCGGAGGCCAGGATGACGGGGTTGCGGTAGGGCAGCGCCAGCACGTGGGTGCCGATGCGCACCCGCTCGGTGACACCGGCGACCACGCCCATCACCGCGATCGGCTCCAGCCAGGCCACGCCCCAGTTGTAGGCGTTGGCGGTCTTGGCCCGCGGGTACAGGCAGGTGCTGCTGCGGGTCCTCGGCAGGGCCACGTGGCTGCTGACCCAGACCGAGTCGAACCCCAGCCGGTCGGCGGCGGTCGCCACGTCGAGCAGGTAGCGGCGGCGGCCCGGCGGACCGACGGTGGGCAGTGCGATACCGAACTTCACGGGGGGTCTCCAGGGCGGTGGCGGCGCTGTCGGATCAGGCGGGACGCTCGAACCAGTGCTCGAACTTGGCGGCGTAGAGGGTGTTGCCGGACAGCTTGACCTTGCCGCCGAGGAAGGCCTGCATCCCGTTGAGCCGGCCGGTGAGCAGCTTCAGGAAGGTCGGCAGTCCCACCGTGGTGGTCAGCTTCGGGGACTCCACGCGTCCCCGGCCGGTCCGGCAGGTGCCGCCCGCGATCTCGACGAAGTACGGGAAGACGTCGTCGGGCGTGCTGATCAGGTACTGGAAGGCGGCTTCCTGCCCCTTGGCCCGGTCGGCCCGGAACGCCTCCGGCATGTTCCCGAAGATGTCGTCGAGCAGCCCGGCGACGCCACCGGTCTGCTGCCGGGCGAAGTCGAAGACCTCCTCCTCCTTGCGGCTCCCGGCCACTTCCTTGATCTCCTCGAACCTGCGGGTGTCCAGGGCCATCGCCACGCTCCTGTGTCGTCGAGCCGGTGTCGGACGGCCCTCAGGCTGCCCGGCGGCGGCAGGCGGGCGACAGGGCCGTCAGGGCGGTGGATCGGGCGCCGTCGGGAGCGGCCGGGACGCCGGGCCGAAGGCGCTGCCCGAGTGGGCACCTCCCCCTGGTCTTTGAAGACCCCGGCCGCCCGGCTTTGCTGTTCCGGGGTACCGGCGCCCGCCGGCCGCCCCCGCCCTGTCCGCGGAGGTCATATGTACGACGTGATAGTCGTCGGTGCCCGCTGCGCGGGATCGCCGCTGGCGATGCTGCTGGCTCGCAGGGGCCACCGCGTGCTGGTCCTCGACCGCGCGGCGTTTCCCCGGGACACCGTCTCGACGCACTACGTCCAGCCGAGCGGCCTGGCCCGGCTGCGCCGCTGGGGTCTGCTGGACCGGCTGGCGGCCACCGGCTGCCCGCCGATCACCGAGGCGGTGTGGCGGTTCGGCGACAACCTGGCCGTGCGCGGATTCGCCCCGCCGCACGAGGGTGTGGCCATGGCGCTCGCCCCGCGCCGCACCGTGCTCGACGCGCTGCTCGTGGCCGCGGCCCGGGAGGCCGGGGCCGAGGTGCGCGAGCGGTGCACCGTGCGCTCCCTGC
Organism: Streptomyces sp. NPDC046881; assembly: GCF_040645015.1. Taxonomy (NCBI): domain Bacteria; kingdom Bacillati; phylum Actinomycetota; class Actinomycetes; order Kitasatosporales; family Streptomycetaceae; genus Streptomyces; species Streptomyces sp. NPDC046881. The sequence continues at coordinate 69,728 of NZ_JBEYXJ010000034.1, forward strand.
TCCGGGACGACACCGGGCGCGTGGTGGGGGTGCGGTACGACTCCCGCGGCCGGGAGCACACGGCGCGCGCCGCCGTGGTGGTGGGCGCCGACGGCCGCAACTCCCTGGTGGCCCGGGAGACCGGCGCCGGGACCTACCACGAACGGCCGCCGCTGACCGTCGTGTACTACGCCTACTGGCGTGGTCTGCCGGCGGCCCGCCGCCACCTGAACGAGGTGTACCTGGTGGGGGACAAGCAGATCGGTGTGATCCCAACCCACGACGACCTCTGCCTCGTGCAGGCGGCCCGCCCGCACGCGTTCTACCCGGCCTACCGCACCGACATCGAGGGCCACTACCACAAGGCGATCGCCGAGGCGGCGCCCGGTCTCGCCCGCGAACTGGCGGACGCGCAGCGCGTCGACCGCTTCCGCGGCACCGCCGACCTGCCCAACTTCTACCGCAGGCCGTACGGCCCCGGCTGGGCCCTGGTGGGCGACGCCGCCTACCACAAGGACCCGCTGACCGGACAGGGCATCTCCGACGCCTGGCGCGACGCGGAGCTGCTGGCCGACGCGATCGACCGGGCGGCGACCGGCGACGAGGAGTGGCAGGGCGCGCTCGCCGGTTACCAGCGGGCCCGCGACGCGGCCTCCGAGCTGATGTACGAGTTCACCTGCGAGGCGGCCGGCTTCGACCTGGACCCGATGACCCGTCAGCTGGTCCGGGTCGTCGCCGAACACCGCGAGGACGCCGACCGGTTCTTCGGGATGATCGCGGGCTCGGTGCCCGCCGAGGAGTTCTTCGCCCCCGACAACCTGCTGGCGATGCTCGGCCGGCTGCCCGCGGACGCCCTGGCGGAACCGACCGGCACGAAGGGACCCTGATGACGTACCAGCCGACGGAGGACACCGTGCCCGCCGAGGTGCCCCCGCTGGAGGACTTCGACCCCTACAACGACGCCTTCCGCGCCGACCCGTACCCGCACTACGACCGGATCCGGGCCCTGGGCGGGCCCGTGTACTGGGACTACCTCGACTCCTACGTGGTCAGCACCCACGCGGACGCCACGGCCGTGCTCGCCGACCCCCGAATGCGCCTGGCACCGCCCGACCCGGTGGCCGACCTGCTGGCCAGTGTGGTGCCCGAGTCGCTGCGGTCCATGAGCCGCACCCTGCTGTTCACCGACCCGCCCGACCACACCCGGCTGCGCGACCTCACCCGGCGCCCGTTCGCCTCGCCGCGCCTCGGCGGCGTCCTGGCCGACGCGCGCTCCCTGGCCGACGGGATCCTGGCGGACGCGCGGCACCGGGGATTCCTGGAAGTGGTCGACGAACTGGCCTTCCCGGTGTCGCTCCAGGCCATCGGCGACCTGCTGGGCATCCCCCGGGAGGACCTGCCGAGGCTGCGCGACTGGGGGCAGGCCATGTCGCCGGCGGCCGACATCCCCGCCGCGCCGGCCTCCATCGACAGCGCGGTGGCGGCCTACGAGGCGTTCGACGACTACTTCGCCCATCTGGCCCGCGTCCGGGCCGAGAACCCGGGCGAGGACCTCTTCTCCTCCCTGGTCCGGGCCCAGCAGCAGGGCGCGCTCAGCCGCAGCGAACTGCACGCCAACGCGGCACTGGTGTTCATCTCCGGCCACGAGACCCTGGTCGCCTTCACCGCGAGCGCCTTCCTGTCCTTCCTGCGCAACCCGGCCCAGCTGGACCTGTTGCGCGCGCACCCCGACCTCGCCGCCGCGGCCACCGAGGAGGTGCTGCGCCACGAGAGCCCGCTGCAACTGGCGACCGCGGGCGGCGGGCGGTGGACCACCGAACGGATGGAGATCGGCGGCCGTACCCTGCCCGCGGGGGTACGGGTGCTGACCTTCATCGGTGCCGCCAACCGGGACCCGGCGGTCTACGACGGCCCGGACCGCTTCGACATCACCCGGCCCGGCGCACGGCACCTGGCGCTCGGCCACGGTCTGCACTACTGCCTGGGCGCCGCGCTCGCCAAGCAGCAGGGCACCCTGCTGCTGGAGGCGCTGGCCCACTGGCCGGTGCGGATCGCCTCGGACGCCGTCGACGCACCCGAGTGGCTCCCGCTGTTCATGCAGCGCCGGCTCGCCCGCCTGCCGGTGACCGTACGGCCGGCCTAGGGAATGCGCGGACGGACGCCCGAAGGGGGGAGACCGGTCCCGGT